>CBDUUO010000033.1:0-13884 GCA_965370395.1 uncultured bacterium | reverse complement strand
TAAATTATTCAGGATTGTTGGCAAACATTGGGTCGGCCGGTAGCGCGTAAGCGCAATAGGGTTTCCAGGTGAATGTCTTCACCGCTTCCGGTTTTGGCGCTCTTTTCTTCAACTGAAAATTCAATTAACGGCTCGGCGACTTGATCCTGCCGCATTCTTTTGCGGGCGAAAGCTTCCAGCTTGGATTTACCATTTTCCAAGGCCTCTTGCTTTGATCTATATTCCTCTCTGCCTTCCTCGGTATGGAGAATGAACCGACCGGATTCGTTACTGCGGATCAAAGCTGTAATTGTGCAATCCACAATCCCAACCACGGCCCCAACTGCAACGGATACCTCATATGCATCGGGTAGAACGCAGTTACCGTGGAGTCGGTCAAATGCCTTCGGCAAACATTGCGCTGCCGGAGCGCCGAGTCCGATGACCGGTGCGGTCAGTGACACTTTGACATCGAGGCCGACATTGTTGGATGGAAGAACGGATGGATGAAACCAACGATTTAGGAGCTGAATTAAGGCATCATCATTTTTGTTGTCTAAAAGAGAGACGGCTTCAAGACAGAGTCTGCGGCTAATCTCCTTTTCTACCGCTTGAGTAAGATCGGTCTCTGAGACTCCCATATGCCGAGCAAAAACAGCAAGCCCAAGCCTGCCGGCCTCCCTATTGCCGAGCTCGAAACGATCGGCAGCCACCCAGATATCGGTGGGTGTCAAACTGCTTCGATAAACAAACCCTTTGAGTTCATGGCGCTCCATTTCGCTTGCGGAAAACCAGTTGCACGTATCCTTGAATTGTAAATATTCATTCAAAGGTCCGGAGCTTATATTGTCCGGTAAAGCACCTTCACCACCACCTTGTTGTGACCCGGTCCGAAAATAAAATGAACAAGGATTTACACGCCCGCATGGTGCTTTATCAAGACCATTCAAAATATCCCTGAGCATTTTGAGAATTTCAGGATGTTGTTCGGCCATGACACACAAGGGAACCACCCTCCGTGGACCCACTTTCAGATTTCGGTCTGGAGTTAAAGCAATTAAACTATCACCGCCGACACCGACGGTTCTAACCTTGGCAGCTTCGACGTGAGTCCTCCATTTGCCGACTCTGGCTCCCTGGGGATCGATCCCCACTTTGCCTCCTGACAATGATGCCATATCCGTGGTTGTACCTCCTATATCCACGATTAAAGCGTCAGTTAAACCGGAGAGGTGTTTGGCGCCTAAAATACTTGCCGCCGGTCCGGAGAGCAACGTATCCACCGGCCGATCCAGTGCTGTTTGGGCAGACATCAAGGTGCCGTCTCCTCGAACGACCATTAGATGTGCATCGATTCCTTTTTCTAAGAGTGTGTTTTCTGTGGCCTTGACCAAATCACTAATGAGCGGAATCAAGCGCGCGTTCCACCAGGCCGTGGTTGCGCGTTTAAAGGCATCCAGTCGTGTGGACAGTCGGTGACCCCGTACGACCGGCAAATCATGCTTGTCACGGATGATTTTCGCCACCTGTATCTCGTGTTCCGGATTGCGCACCGAAAAAAAAGCAGCCACCGCCACGGCATCAAGCCCTTTACAAAAGCTCTGTAAGCCACTTTCAGCGGCAACCACATCAAGTGGATTTTTCTGTTCCCCAGATACGGTGTGACCGCCTTTTATCATGAGTACGCGAGCCGATCGAGGAATATCAGGAGGCCGTTCACCATATCCTATCAGAATCAGCCCGGCTTCCGCCCCACGATCTTCTACAATAGCATTGGTGGCAAACGTTGTGGCCAAAGAAACCATGGATACGTTGGGCAGAAAAGCCGGGTCTATTTGGTCGAGCGCCGCATGAATACCACCGGATGGGTCCGGCTGGGTTGTCGGAGCCTTGCTTCTAACTACCACTTGCTGGCTTGAAAAATCTATAATCACCGCATCCGTATAAGTTCCTCCAGCGTCTATGCCCAAACCGTAGGTAGTAATCATTTTAAAAGTAATTGCGATAGTTAAGGGTTGCAGATATCCTTTAAGAGTGACGTTGCCGTATTATGTTATCAGCTTTTTGGTTATTTCTACGGCCCGGGTTGCATCAGCTCCGTATCCATCGGCACCGATCTCGTCGGCAAACTCCTCAGTCACCGGAGCACCGCCGACGACAACCTTATATTGATCGCGAACACCGCTTTCTTGCAAGTATTCGATGAACGCCTGCATACGCGGCATGGTCGTGGTCAACAGTGCCGAAAGTCCAATCACACTGACCCCGTGTTCTTTGGCCGCGCTAAAAATCTCCTCTTCGGTCTTGTCCACGCCCAAATCGACCACCTCGAATCCAGTTGATTTCATCAACAACGCCACGATATTCTTTCCAATGTCATGGATATCACCTTTCACGGTGGCGATCAAAACTTTGCCGAGTTTGTCACTGGCCCCGCCGCGCTTCAGCAGCTCAGGTTCCAAAATCTCAACCGCAGCATCGGCAGCCTTTGCAGATAGCACCAACTCGGGCAGAAATAAGTCGCCGGCCGAAAACCGCTCCCCCAATATATCCAGCGCCGGGCGGATCCCGTTGTTGATCAAATCGAGGGGTTCCATCCCCGCATCAATCCCTTTGCGCGCTGTGTCTTTTGACTTTACGTGATCCAGATCCATAATAGCATTTCTAAGTTCATTCAGTATCTCTTCAGACATTTCCTCTTCTCCCTAGGCTATAGATTTTATAAATAGATAGAATACATTAACTTAAAGCACTTTTATCCGCCACAATTCTTAGGCGGATTAAATCACTTTAGGCATTCTTAAGATTTACTTCCCATAAGTTTCTTCCGCATTCTTTATTATCGCCGCCAACCCCTCCTTGACTTCACCGAGCAACGGCTCAACCTGATGGGTCGCCAAGATTTCTCGAGCCTTTTCTCGAGCTACCTCTCGAATATCCTTGGCGCCTTTGGCTTCCCAGGTATCATAGGTGGTGCGGTCAAACAATCTGGGCAAATAATGTTCCGATCGAATGTGATTTAACGTATGATGCAATCCCATGAAGTTTCCACGGGGTCCGACTTCCTTGATTTGATCAAAGCTCAGGGTATCAGGGGTTACGCGAATTCCTTCTAAAACGCGTGCCACCATGCCCAGCATTTCGTTGTCGATAACATACTGCTCATAGCTGCACAGCAGACAGCTTTCCATCAGACCGGCGGCATCATGAATGTAATTGCCGCCGGCCAGGGCCACAGTGAGCGCCTGCAAGGATTTTTCAACCCCGGCCTGGGCGTCGGATACTTTGGAATCCGACATGCCACCGGTGCTGTATGTGGGGAGCCGATAAAACTTGGCCATCTGATTCATGGCGGCATTAATCAAACCCAGTTCGACGGCGCCGGAGGCAAACAGCCCCGATCGCATATCGCTGATGGAGCCCACATTGCCCCACATAATCGGTGCGTTGGGCTTAACTAATTGGGCCAGGGTAATGCCCGCCAAAGTCTCCGCCACATTAATCATGACCTGTCCGGCGAGCGGCGCCGGTCCGGTGGTTCCGCCCTGGGGCTCCGAACCGACAATAATCGGACAGCCGACTTTTGCAAGAGCCATAATGGCATCCAAATTGGTCTTGCCCCACTGAAGAGGAGTCACCGCCAACATATTGATAATAATCATGGGGCGTTGTTTAAAGGCATCTTCACCGCCGGCCACCGCCACCCCCATGCGGTATAGATCCATGGCCCCTTGAGCCGAAAGCGCTGTGGAGCTGATCTGCTTGGTGGTATTGTTATAGGCGGCATTGACCATAAAAATTTCCGGAATCTTCTTGTTGACATCGTAAGGGGTTATCATCGCCTTAAAAAAATGGATAAATTCCAAGGCGTCGATGAGCCGGGCGAAATCCTCGCAGTCTTTCAAGGTTCCCATGCGAATTTCACCGGTTTCAAGATCACGAACCTTTACCGGCAGGGTCCCCGGGCCGAAATAAACACGATCCCCTTCGGCATGGATATCTCTTGCCGGATCGCGAGCCGCCAGCAGCATGGAAGAAGGACAGTGGCGTAGAGCTTCTTCTACCATGTTCCGCGTCAGTTTGGCGATACGGGTGGAATGATCCACAACCGCCCCGTGTTTTGCCAGAATATCGAGAGCATCTTCGCTCTCAAAAAAACACCCGACCTGTTGCAAAACATCCAGGGCTCTCTGGTGGATTTCTTCGATTTCACTTTGACTGAGGATTTTGAGTTGTCCGCCTTTTAAGTTCCAAACGTTCATAAGTTCTCCTTTTATAGATTTCAGTTTTTTCTATAAGAGCAAAGAATTTGCAAAGGCTTAGCTGCCATACGTTTCCTCCGCATTTTTGATTATTGCCTGCAGCTCTTCGCGAATCTCGTTGGTCAAGGGCTCCACTTCGTGAGTGGCCAGTATTTGCCGGACTTTTTCCCGGGCAACTTCCCGGATATCCTTTGCTCCTGCGGCTTCCCAGGTATCATAGGTGGTGCGGTCAAACAATCTGGGCAAATAATGTTCCGATCGAATGTGATTTAACGTATGATGCAATCCCATGAAGTTTCCACGGGGTCCGACTTCCTTGATTTGATCAAAGCTCAGGGTATCAGGGGTTACGCGAATTCCTTCTAAAACGCGTGCCACCATGCCCAGCATTTCGTTGTCGATAACATACTGCTCATAGCTGCAGCTCATACTGAAGTCCAGGATGCCGGCGGCATTGTGAATATAGTTTCCACCGGATAGTGATACCATAAGGACCTGCAAGGCTTTTTCTACACCGGCCTGGGCGTCGGAAGTTTTTGCATCCGACATGCCACCGGTGCTGTAAGTCGGGATCCGATAATATTTGGCTATCTGATTAAATGACGAATTAATTAATCCGAGTTCGACGGCCCCTGTAGCAACTACACCGGTGCGCATTTCTGCCACAGATCCGATATTGCCCAACATGATGGGAACATTTGGACGTACCAATTGGGCAAGAGTGATCGCCGCCAAAGACTCTGCTATATTTAAAACCAATTGACCGGCCAAAGGAGTTGGGCCGGTGGTTCCTCCTTGAGGATCGGAACCGATGATCATGGGATAGCCTTTACGCGCCGTGCCGATAATACCGCCGATTGTTTCGAAATCGTAGGAGAGTGGGGTGACCGCCAGAAAGTTGACAATCATCATGGGACGCTGCTTAAAGGCTTCTTCACCGCCGGCAACGACCTCGCCCATCCGATACAAATCCAAAGCACCCTTGCCGGAAAAAGATGTGGAGCTGATTTGCTTGGTCGTGTTATTAAAGGCCGCATAAGCCATGTAAAGCTCCACGATTTTCTGATTAACATCGCTCGGAGTAATCATGGCTTTGAAAAAATGGATGAATTCCAAAGCATCGATGAGCCGAGCAAAATCCTCACAGTCTTTTAATCTACCTTTCCTGAGTTTACCGGTCTCCAGATCAATCACATTAACCGGAAGTGTTCCCGGACCAAAATAGACCCGATCGCCTTCGGCATGAATATCCTTCTTAGGATCTCGAGCCGCAAGCAACATGGAAGAAGGACACTCTCGGATGGCCTTCTCCACCAAATTCCGGGGGATTTTCACAATTTTGGAACCTCGATTAACGGCTGCCCCATGACTGGCAAAAATGTCTAACGCTTCTTCATGATCAAAAAAACACCCAACCTGCTGTAACACATCCAGTGCCCGTTGATGGATTTCTTCAACCTCACTTTGAGTTAGCATCTTAAGTAAGCCGCCCTTCAAATTCCAAATGTCCATTGTTTCCTCCTTTTTAGAAAAAAACCAATTGGCCTGCAACAATCGAAGGATAATGATCTATGATTTAAGTATTTGGTTTACAAGAATTCTTAAGGTTTCTTTTGTGACATCTTACTGTTCCGGTGTCCAATATTACTCTGGCTTACTTTTGCTCCAGGCTTTAGGAATAGATTCACCTCCAAAGCGTACTCATCGTATTGACCTAATATTTGTTGGGCTCTTGCGGGATCCCTCTCACTCAATTCTGTAACTAAGGCATTGATAAAAACAATTGGACCGGCATAAGCATCCACAAACGAAGGGATACCTATAGGCAAAGCGAAATAAAGATTCGCCATCGGTACGATGGGCGAAATGTGGCTGTCGGTGATAGCCACGATTCGTGCGCCTTTCTCAACGATAATCTGCCCAATTTCAACAATTTCTTTCGGGTATCTCGGAAATGCAATGAGGAACACCAAAGAATTTTGAGTTAGGCGATGGATGACAGCGGATGTCATCACGCCATGTCCATGAATAATATCAACCTGATGAGATATTTTTGAAAGCATATTGCCAAAAAAGGTAGCCAGACTGGTAGAGGCCAAACAGCCAACGATACAGATACGGTCGACTTCGGCAAGCATATCGATGCAGCGGTAAAAATCTTTTATTTTAATACTTTTGGGAAGATTAGCCAAATTTTCAATTTCATATTTCAAAACACGTTCGAATGATGAAGTGGATTCTTTTTTCAACGACTCGGAGCGCATTTGCCGAACCAACTGGAAACGACCTGCTGTACCTAATTCGAATTGAATCGCTTGCTGGGCTTCTCTTGCCAATTGTGGATATCCCTCATACCCGAGCGCATAGCTGAATCTAACAATGGTCGCCTCGGATACACCCGCTTTAGCAGCTAAATCAGTAATTGGAAAAAATGCCAGGTTTTCAGGATGTTGCAGTATATATTCTGCTAGCATCCTCTGCCGCGGTGTAAATTCATCCAACTTTCTAGTGATTTCGTTAAGAACCTTAAAGGTAATTGGTGTTGAAGTATTGCGGGACTTTTTATTCGTCATTTTATACCGATCCAATTATATATAGTGTTATCCCATCATTGAAGACGCATATAGAGAGCTTTAGAGCAAATAGTATCGCTCTAATCACCAAATAGGTCGTTAATTGAAGCGACCTTTTCTATTGATCGCAAGCGTTTTAATAACGCGCTAGCCTGTTCCGGTGTTAATTGAGTCTGCGCGCACGACATGAACTTATCACTCAATTGGTTATTAGACATGGGCTTTATAGGCATACCCGTTGCCGCTCCATTAAACAGTCGTATTTTCTCATTTGATTCTTTTATTACCGTTACAATGGATCCCTCGGGACAATGGGTACGATCATGTTCAGAGACGCTTAAGGATTCAGTTTCGATCATTTCAACTTTTTGCATTTCCTTCTGGAGTGTCATTTCTTTCAACGCCTCCTCACTTAATTGCGCCACTCCCAACCGGCCATACGCAAGGATGCACCCAAGTGCAAACGGCATGCTAAATTGAGCCTGAGTAATATTTGCCGGTTTGGGGTATACCAAACTGACAGCCACCAATGGTGGCACTTCACAGATGACTTTGCTGACATCACCGCGTTTAAGGTGGTAATCGGTTAATATCTCATTAAGGGCCTCGGCAGCAGCTTGGGCAGCAGAGCAAACTGGATATAGCTTAAAAGCAATGCCTGGACTCTCAAGGCTGTAATTTTTGCCTAAAAGATCCAGTGATGTTTCGTTCTCCACACCGTCATTAAAAAGGTAAATCATCCCTCGTGGGCTTTCGAATACATCACTGGGGCCAGCAAGTCCTTGGCGGGCAAGTAATGCAGAGTTGATTCCCGTTGACGAGGTAATGCCCATGGCCGTTGGTTTTAAATTTGTTCCCAGCAAGGCTCTGGGCCCGAACGAAAAGCAGGCGGCGTTCTGAATAGTATTCATTGTTAAGGTTTCGTCAAAACCTTGCAGTTTTGAGGCACCAACGGCAGCTCCGATCACTCCTAACACGGAAGAGTTCCACCAACCTTTCTTGTAAAGATGGTCGGTAAAAAATCGACCCAATTTGTATTCAGTTTCTACTCCGGCGATGAAGGCGGCCAGGACTTCCTTGCCGCTGGCGCCAACCATCTCACCGACCGCCAATACCGAAGGCCATACAGCGGCTGAACCATGGACAATGCCATCATAGCACGTATCATCAAAGTCCAGACAATGGGCGGCGACCCCATTACAAAAAGAGGCTCCGAGAGCCGACAATTTATTCGTAGCCCCGATTACTGTGCAAGAGCCGGCAGGATATTCATGTGAAGCAATTTTTCTAACCGTATCTGAAACATAAAACTGCGAACCCGCAATACTGACTCCGACAACGTCAATGATGCATCTCTTGGCAACATCCACCACGGTTGAGGGAATGTCGTTTAAGTTCAGTTTGGTAGCCCAGGACGCAAGTTTAAAAGCAAGTGTTTTCATTCTAGAGTATTTGGCTTAAAAAAGCCCTTGTCCGCGGGTCTTGGGGGTCGTTAAATAATTGGTTGGGCGGACCGGACTCCACGAAGATCCCAGCATCGGTGAAATAAACATTATCGGCCAGCTCCCTGGCAAAACCCATTTCATGAGACACCAATATGCACGTCATTCCTTCTTCAGCAAGCTCTCGAACAGTGAGCAATACCTCTTTTTTCATTTCCGGATCCAAAGCAGCGGTCACTTCGTCGAAAAGGATTATTTCAGGCATCATGGCCATAGATCTGGCAATGGCCACTCTTTGTTGTTGGCCGCCTGAAAGCTCACCTGGATAGAATTCTTCTTTGCCCTTAAGACCGACCTTCTCTATCAGATTGTAGGCTCGTTGCCTGACTTCTTGTTTGTCATGACCTAAAACCTGTATCGGCGCCATCATTACATTCTGCAGGGCGGTTTTATGTGGAAAAAGGTTGTACTGTTGAAAGACCATACCTACTGTCTTTCTAAGTTCCAACTTATTAAGTTTGGAGTCGTTGACCTCTCTGCCTTTAACCTCGATGGATCCTGAAGTGACTGGCAATAGAGCATTAATACAGCGAAGCAAGGTGGACTTTCCGGAACCAGAAGGGCCGATAATGCAGACGACTTCTCTCTTGGTAATATTCATGGATATGCCTTTTAATACCTCGACACTGTCGAACTGTTTATAAACATCTCGCATAGATACGATAGGCTGATCTGCAGTCCATGTCATTTTATTTACCTCATATTTTTACTGCGAAACGACGTTCCAATTTAACCGTGTAATAGGCTATCGGATAACAGTATACGAAAAACAATATAAGAAGGACACTATACATCGGGATTAATAATTCACTTCTACCTTCAGCCATCAGCGCCGAGCGGGTCATTAGTAAAGCGTCGTATACGCCAACGAGTGAAATCAAGGGGGTTGCTGTGGTTAAAATGGCGTATAAATTCATCCATGGGGGTATCATCCTTTTAAAGCTTTGTGGCAGAATTATGGACCAAAGAGTCTGAAACCTTGAAAATGCCAGAGATTCAGCGGATTCCCATTGTCCGAGGGGTATGGATTGAATACCGCCTCTGACTATTTCAGCGGTGTTGGCCATTACAGCAAGAGACAAACCGATTGTGGCCTTCAACCAGCCCGGAAATGGGATGAAATAAGGACCAATTTTTACCTCAAAAGGAATTAAGGCAATTGTATAAAACACCAATACCAGCCAGGGCGCATTGCGAAAGAACTGAGTTAAAAACCAGGAAATCTTACGCACATATTTAATTAAGGATACCTGCCCCACGCCGAGCGCCACTCCGCTGATAGTGCCTAAGGTCATGGATAGGACGCTGACCAGAATGTTCATTAAAAATCCTTTAAATATTAAAGGCAACCATTTGAGCACCGTAGCAAGAATACCGGGCTTATCAATCTCGGCTGCAATCGCCTCCCCTGCAATTACGGAAATGATGAAGATCAAGACGAGGGCGAATCCCATCCGGTGGCTAAATATTATCGTTTCCAGACGCGGCATAACAGTATGACCCCAACGGATCATATTGTTCGCCTGCAGGTGCCCATATCCGTAAAGTACTTTCACTTCTAATTATCCTTGCGTTTTTCAGGCGCTATAACCCGGAATCCTCAATGCCCGCTCGAGACGATCCATAAAGAAGATTAAAACTCCAATGATGGCGATATACAAAAACAGCAGCAAGTTCATCATCTCTCTGACATTGGCCTCTTCGGACCATATTTGGGCTGAAACGTACAACAGTTCGGGCACGGCAATAGCGTAAGCCAAGGTTGTTGTCTTTATCAGATTAACAAGATTGTTATTCAGTGCTGGTAGGCTGATACGAAAAGCCAACGGTAATATAATCGTGATATAGGCTTTTAGCCGGGAGTAACCCAAGGATTGGGTCGCCTCAACCGTGGACGTCGGAACCGCCTCGATTCCTGCCCGGAATATCTCGATGTTGAAAGCCCCGGCGAAAAATGAAAAGGAAATAATCGCCCAGTGCAGGTTGCTAAGAAGCGGAGACGTGCCGCCGCCGGTGTCTTGAATTCGGGGCAGCAAAGTTCCAACCGCGAAATAAAAAAAATACAATTGTACTAAAGGCGGTGTATTTCGAAAAAACTGAATGTACCAATATACAATTGTTCGTGGTGTTCTCAGCGCCGAGCCTTGCAACCAGGCTCCGAAAACTCCTATGATAATGCTGAAGATTATGCATACAAAGGATATCAGGACGGTCATGTACAAGCCATTGAAAAACATACCGCGATCATAGGAATTATAAAAAACAACCAAGTTAATCCCATGTTCCTGATAAAGCCAGGCAAACCAATTCCAAACCGCTTCCATACGCCCTCATCGTATCTCTATAATGATCAGTGGCGGGGCGACGCCGCCCAGAACGCCACCCCAACCAAGATGAACAGGTTTATTTATATTTTTCGTGCATTTTCTGAAGGAAATCGACCGGGGCGAGCTTCCATTTAGCGTTCAATTCAATGAGATAACCGGTTTTATGCCAATCCTTGACCACGTCGCTTATGAATTTACCGTACGGACCGTTCTGCTCAGCTTTGGGAACGGCCATGTGCCAGTTAGCTGGATCTTCCACCGGCAACGACGACTCGTAATCGGCCCACTGCGGATCAACGGATAACATGCCGGCAATCAAAGTGCTGTCCTGAAGGAAGGCTACGCAGTTGCGGTTCTGCAATTCGGTCAGACCTTCGGCAGTGCCCGGAAAGGCCACAACTTCGATTCCGTAAAGTTCACCCACACGGCGGTTGTAATAAGCGCCTTGCGTACCGCAAACCTTTTTACCTTTAAGGTCAGTCCATTTTTTGAAACCATGTGATTTGAGTGCCAGGACGGCGGTTCCACCCGAGTAATAGCCCGGTTCCACAAAACCGAGGACTTTGCGGCGTTTAGGGTTTTCAGACATGGTGGCCAGAATCAAATCAATCTTGCCCTGGATCAGGAACTCGTTTCGATTCCCACTCTGGCACACAACGAATTTAGGTTTAACGCCGAGTCTTTTGGCTATATCGTTGGCCATGTCAATTTCCATGCCGATGTTCTTGCCGGTTTCATTTAAAAAACCCCAAGGTCTGTAGTCTCCCTTAACGCCGATAACAATTACATCCCTGTCTTTCACCTTGGCTAATGTGTCTTTAGCCATTACTGGTGCACTGAAAACCAAAGTCAGCGAAATCACCAATGCCACAAAAACTAATAAGATCTTTTTCATTTTTTTCCTCCTTCTTTGAATTGATGTTAAGTGTTGATCATGGTGATGGATTGCATCCATAAGAAAACAAAACCAATCCATCATCCGCCCTTGGTTGCTATCTTTCTTAATTCATCCTTCCGGCTGCCGCAAAACGGCCCTCACCGTGGAATAAGCCCTTTTTGGTATATTCCTTGACAATATCCTGCTCCCGAGCACGATCGTCTTGGTTAAAGGCACAACGCAAAATGGATAGCAACTCGTCGGTTTGCTGCTGTCCCAATAGCCTCCTTCGCTGAGTGCTGCGATACAGAATTCGATCCGAGATGATTTGAGGGGGCAAATCATATTTCTTAGACCACCGCAGAACCTTGGATACATAATCTCGGATCAGTTTAATTTTGTTTTTGAGTTCGAACGGGCATTTCCCAAAGACACCGGTCATTATGGAAAAAGCCACCCCTGTCACCCCCCCGGCGCCGATTCCCTCATAAGGCACGACCGGTAAGCCGGCTTCATGATACACCCATGGACCATTTAGCTGATCCGGAAAAAGGTTATTGCCGGCGCCCCCGATGATGCGTACCCTTGCCCTTACCAGGCGCTCCAGATTTTTTTCTGTTAGAATATCCCGCATGGCACAAGGACAAAACATATCCGCCGGAGCATCGTAAATCGCATCCGGATTTTCAAGAAATCGAGCCTGCCCGGAATCAAATGCCCCTTGGCATTCAACCTGTAACGATTGACGAATCTCCTCATTGGGTTCGGCGAGAATTATCCGGGAGCCATTTTCAATCAGATGCTGAGCAAGTCGATACCCGACTTCCCCACAGCCCTGCAGAGAAATTGTTAGGCCGCTCAAAAGCGGAGAGCCGGGTAAGCTTGCCGCCATGGCATGCAATCCTGCATAGGTTGCATCTGCCGTCACCAACGCCGACGGAATTCCTCCTTCGTATACACCCATGGGAACAATGGTCGTCGGTGCCACCCCAAGCGCATCGTTACGCAGATCGTCAAGAGATAAACCCAGGTCCGCTGAAGTGACGATGAATCCCAGACGTTCATAGACCGTAAAAATCGACCGCAGCACTTTCGATTGATAACGCCTATCACCAACTACGGCCATCTTGTTACCCCCGTTGGGTGTCTTGACCACCTGGATTTTCATGGCCACCGCGAGGCTCATGTCCAAAGCGTCGGATATCGCCGCAGACCGATTCGGATAATCGATCCAACGAATTCCCCCGGGACCGAAAAATCGAAATTTACCGTCGGCTCCTTCCAATGAGGCGAATGAATATATCGACGTGAAGCACACAAAATCGGGATTTTTGCCTTTTATTTCGAATAGGGCGGTATGGTTGCGCCAGTGGTTTTGGCTGGATTTTGGCAGGACACTGGGGTGCCGGATCCAGCGGACAACGGTACCGTCTTCCATGGTCAACAATCGCTGGGATACCGGTCCTTGCGGTAAGGGGGGTGGGGGAATATCCAGTATACTCGGAGGCGGACTGCCTTTTAACTTTTTACGAACATTTTGATTCGAAAGCACACCCTCAATAACAAAAAGGCGGTCCCGCTCTCTGAACCACCCTTTCTCTTCAGCTTTGTAGCCGTATGCTTCTCTGACAAAACGAAGGTCTTCGTCGTTATGTTGATCCAGATAGATTATCCGACCTTCCGGCACGATTTTTTTTATGAGCGTTTTTTGAACCAATCCACCTGATTTCATAAATAAAATACCATCATTTATTTTAATTATGAAAAATATTTTTCACATATAAGACTTTGAAAATTTATTGTCAAGCAAAATCGGCCCCAAAATTAAATTTTTATTATTTTCTAAACTAATTAAATTTATTAAGAAAAGGATTGTATTTACAGATTACTAAAAAAGGCTCAGGAGGGATGATTGAAGTCTTTTATCTGATCGTATTAAAAATATATCCTTTGCTGGATTCGATTGCGGCTATGAATAGCTAATTGGGCGTCATGGTAAAATTTTTTGATTTTGCTGACTAACCTGAAACTATGATTCCAGTGTTTCGGGTAACATGTGAAAATGATATTTGTCATTTGTTTACAGATTTCGTAATATTCAAGTCTTATAAAAACTACCGAAGTTAAAAATGAAATCTTTCAAATGCCGATTAAAAGAGCAGGGTTTTGCAGCCGGTAAGTGTTCGGTTGAAGTAGATGGAGGGCAACAGCTTGCCTGCCAGGCCACTTTGAAATATGTCAACAGCAAAATCTACCGCCTCATTACTTCTGTTCACCTCTCCCGCCCGGAAAATTATCTCTCCATTTACCAGTCCGGGTGCAATTTTTCATGCCGCAAATGCCACTCCTGGTACTTTAGCAAAG
>CBDUUO010000032.1:0-14149 GCA_965370395.1 uncultured bacterium | reverse complement strand
TTTTCTCCTTTTAGGAAATCCGGCAAACGGAACATATTTATGACAACCGGTATAAGCGACTTCTTATGATTTTTAAAAAAAATAATATCGGTATTTTTTGTCTGGTGATCTTACTGGGGCTCGGAGCTTTTAATAGCTCCACATGGGCTCAACCCATTTCTCATCTCAAACTGGATACCCACCGGGTCCCGTGGACCCACCTTTCATTTCACACTAAAAATTTTTGGGTCGAGGTTTCAACAGACATTCAAATGAGGTCACTGCGGACTTCCGATCTTGATGCCCTATTGCTTGCATCCACCCAAGGGATACCCATCAAGCCTCAAACGTCGTCAGCCTCTGAAATGACAATCAATACGACCATTGACCCCAGGTTTCGCTCACCTGTAAACATATACAATCGCATCTGGTTTAACCCGTCAGACGCAGCGGCTTTAGGGCGCATCCGGCTGCGTCGCGGAGAAGATGACTTTAAAAAAATCTACCGGTTCACCGACCAGGGTGTTTTTCGGCATCGGATGGAGCCGAAAAACAAAAGGGAAGCCTTGCTGAAACCCGAAAAATGGACGGATATCAAGGACGTTTTCTATCCATATGACCCGGATCGTCTCGGATGCGCTGCTATATCCGAACGTTCGCTTCTGATCTATATCCTCTCCGCTGCCACTTGGTTGGAGAGCAACGACCCGATATCCTTGTGTGTCTTTGGAAAACGGCAGCTACACCGCGTAAAGCTCCGAAAAGAAGGTACACAGCCAATTCAGTTCAATTATATCGAAAAAAGCCAGCAGGTCGAAACTCGAAAAGAAGGTACAGTGAGGGCCCTTAAAATCGCGATAACAGCCCAACCCATAGATTTCGGCCAGGAAGAGGCTGAAAATTTTTCATTTCTGGGTTTCCACAAAGACATTGCCATCTATATAGAGCCCACCTCAGGTCTGCTCATCCAGGCCAGCGGAGTCATTCCCACGGTCGGAAAGGCCGATCTAAAGCTACATAAAGTCCACTTGAAACAATAACCGAATTCAATTCAAAAAAAACCGAAGAACCTCATATCCAGATTCTTCAGCTTTTCTTAAAAAAGCTCTGTGAAATATTGTCAATAAGACGCATGATGGTATTTTTTTTTGCTTTGCGCGGTAGACTCTGCATGTATTCGGATGAAAACTGGGGCTCGATAACCGGCTCAGGGCTCAGATTCCAATCATCGCAATCGTATCCAACGACCTGCATGTAAGGTAAAAACGCCGGTTTGAAAAGCGCCACATCTTCATCCACAAACCAATGCCGCCAGTCACCAGCCGCTTTTTTTCTAACCACTTTTGCCTTACCCGTTGACACCGGAACCTCTGCTTTTTCTACCACCTCGAAACCAAGATAATCGTTCAACAAATCAAACTCTTTAGCTACCATTTCCTCGTATTTGAATAAATACCAATCATTTTCTAGGCTTTTAACAAATTCACACATATTCCCATAGCGCTTCTGTTCTTCCTCGATGACGTCTTCTACACTGCAAGGCCACCCGTTATGACCCGTATAACGACAAATTTCATGAAATGGAACTGACTTGGGATCTTGCTCTTTTTTCAACACGAGATCGAGATGAGCCTGGTATTGCTTCTTGTGACCCAAAATTCCCCTGTGCCAGCGATAGAGCATGCGGCTGACAGCAGCATCTCTCGGGTCACGGGCCATCCAAATTTTACGGTCATAATGCTCATTCTTTAAATGATCTCGATAAAGCTCAAAATTTTTGCCTTTGCGTTCCTCATAGGTATGTTTGTAAACGGCGTTTTCATATTCTCCAATATATTTTCCGGGTTTGCCTCCTGAAAATGCCTTGCAATTCGGAAGACCACCGGCCACCTTATAGACCAAGGCCGTCGTTCCTGTTTTTCCCGTTCCCAAAATAAAAATCTTCAATGTGTTTCTCCATCATTCATTTTTTTTGGCGAAGGCGACTATAAGATGAGGGTGCCGGCGCTGTCAAGGGGTACTATTTAAATCCGTACATCAGACGCCAATCCAAAAAAACTGACCCAAAAAATGATTGCAGCGTTAGTTTATTGTTATCAATTAACAATTGCTGAAATCGAAGTACCCGCTCCCTCATGCCATCTGGCCATACTTCCAGATAACGGTGGCGTTGAAATTCCGGCCGGTTATGGTATTTTTTACCATCATTTTTTATCTTTTATCACCTCGTAGCTTCTTTTTACGGAAAATCTTTCAGGAAGGTATTTAAAAAAGTTGTGCTTGCGCAATTGCTTTTTTTCTTTCGGTGTCAGCTCGGTTCGCCATTGAGGAGAAGAAAGATCAATCGAAATCGAGTGGCGCTGAATCAAATCCGCCATAACTTTCGGATGGGTCCCTCGATATTCACTGACAAACTGTCTGGGATAATACTGATAAAAGTCAACCTCTTTATCGGGGATACGTTCCTCTTCCCAGTACTTCCGAACGGTTTGGTATTTCTCCTGCAAACCGCCTTTAGATTTAATCCCGTGGTAATGAAATAACCTCGCTTCTGTTTCGATTGCCCGAAGCCGGCGTCCCTTTTCCTTAAATTTCTTATGAACGGTGAATCTGGATGCATCTTTGGCACATAGGATAAAACGATGAGGCTTCACAATCCAGCACCTTCGCCGCTCCCACTTCGGATAGACACTGAGTATTGTTTTATAATCTCCCCAAAAGTTTAATTGTTTAAGTACAAGGCCATCGACCCTGTCATCGTTAATATATCGATCCAAGTGTTCTATGATGATGGGGTAATCATCTTCATGCACAACTTCGTCCGCCTGTAAATAAAAGGCCCACTTGCCCATACAGTTAAAAAGGGCGATATTCGCCTGCTGGGTATAAACATAGCATCCCATGTCCAGGTTTGGATTCCACTGGCTCTGGATGATTTTGATTTTCGGGTCATTAATTTCCCGAATGAGATCAAGCGTTCCGTCTTCATCGGGCAGTCCGACGTTGATAACAAATTCATCCACAATCGGCAGAATCGAAGTTATGCTCTCCACTACAGGGTATTCACACTTGACAGCGTCACGGATAAAAGTAAACCCTGAAAGCTTCATCGTTTTTCTCCTAAGCACTAAAATCTGGCTGATAAATGATATTAGCCAAATAATTGGGTTACAATGGGGAAACTCCAGCCGCATCCAGCGTTTTTTTCAGATCAGCCCAGCTTACAGTATAGTCCGCTGGAGTCAATTGTGTGTCGCTTCCGGTTCTGCCCATGGCATAAAAATACTTGAGTTTAAGTGCTATGCTGAGTCGATAATACAAGTCAACATTTGCTGCCGGAAAGAGTTCAATAACGGTTATTCCCGGAGAACAAAAAACGAGGTTTGCTAGTCCAGAACCATGAGGCGCCACGACTGCTTGCGCATTGCGAAAAAGCTGAATCTGCTCTCGGAACGACAGCTTCTCCAATTCTACTGCAGAAAAGCCATAATTTTTTAATTTGTCGACGATTTCGGGTTCATTTATCAATCTTCTGGTAGGTGTGGATCTTCTTGCGATGTAAATACGGCGATTTGTGAGACTATTCCTTGCCGACGCAGACAGGAACTGGTTGCGAAGATACTGAATTGCCCAGGAAGGATATTCGCGCCCTTTCATAATCTGGTGGCACGGCACCAATAGCTTTTTAGCAGATAAAACAGCAACATCTTCTGTGTTTATGATCCGGTTTCGGTTGATGCCCAACAATTTGAGTGTCTCTTTTTGAAATCGATACTTATTTTGTATGAAAATAAAATCGGCCCTTCCATTAAAATTGGATAGCATACCGATCCTTGGCAATACATCGAAGATCCAATGAAAGTAAAGACTTTGTGTCGAGGCGGTCAATACTGCAACACTTTCTTGGAAGCAGTTTATGGTTGGAAACAAGGGGTGAGGCTTGATAAGATTGCCCCTGGTGATCCATTTCGGATATCTGCGCTCTTCGCGATGTTTGTGGGTCGCTCCGTCAATCAGCATACCTCGCTCGTCGAAGATATAACCGTAGCAAGTGGCAAGTCCGCCTTCTAAAACGAGCGTGTGACTCATTACTGTGCTGATTGGATTTGACGGCGTCCAGAAAGCTGAGGCAACAGCACAGTGTGGCTTCGACGCGGTGAAAAGTGCTTGTTCGTAATACGGAACAGGCTTAAACTCTCTAAACGAAATCGGACGGTAATTAATGAAACCGGTCCATCGTAGAAATCTGATTGGATGTGAAAAAAGGCCTCCGAATCTCTCTGCTATTGGGGTGGCGGTTGAATGAAGCCGACGATTACCTTTTTTAGAAATAATGAACATCAATTTTGCTTTTTTTATCGCTGGTTTGCTTATTGCTATAATAAACCTCTATTTGTGCGTGATGTTATGCACAATCAACCCGTCGGTGTCGCACGCCGCCGGTCATCGAAAAATGGATAGGCGTTCTTTGATTTTGTGAATTTTGGTTTTTAGATAGCGCTTCAATATTTTCCTTTTGAATCGCTTCTTATTGACTTTATATAAAGCGGATCTATTTACAAGATGCAGATAAAATTTGGTCTTTTTATAATCGGGGTTCGGTATTGTCTTGTATTCCATCCAACTCAAACTGAAAAGATCGATAGGATAATTATTTTTCTTTAAGATATACTGCATGACCTGCTCGATGGCTAATTTTCTATTGAATTTTTCGAGCCAAGAAAAAGATTTGCCACAATAAAGGTTCTTTTCGTGCACACGATATTTGATTAAAGGCTGCGGCATAAAGTATTTTCTCGCACCAACCAGCGATGAACCGTATACAAGGCATTCATCAGCCCGCGTTTGCCACTCTTCCAGGAAGGGCAAAGGAAGGAATTTTTTTATGATACATCTTTTCATGGATAAGGCTGATGTTGAACTGCCGAAATAGCCTTTAGCATATAAAGTTCTCAACAGAGAATAACCCATGAACCCTGTTTCTTTACAGTAGTTTTTGCTGTTCATGTAATGATTTAACGAATTCCTCTTTCCAAATTCCTGGACAGGGCAACACAGAAAGTCACAGTCACCGGCCTGGTGGTAAAAGTCCAGGGTTGTCTCAAGATAATTCGGCATATCTAAATCATCAGCATCCAGAAAATAGATTAGATCACCGCTGGATGCCTTGAAACCCTCATTGAAACAGGAGAGCTGCCCCTGGTTCCTTTTTACAATGACCTTTGCATTCTCGCAGTTTTTAATACACTTTTTAATCAATTCTGGCGAATTGTCCGTAGAACCGTCATCCACAACAATAATTTCATCGAAAGCGACAGTTTGGTCAAGAACGCTTTGAATCGCCTCTCCAACATATTCGGCATAATTATAGTTGTTGATGATACAACTGGTTTTCACGGTTAAACCTCTTTATATATGCAAAAATTGTTCTTTGTAATGAAAATTTTTTATTGTTTTTTAAAGCGTTAAAATTTATGTCAGCGGCTTATGCGATAAAACCGTCGATGGATCTTCTCTATATTCAATGCCGCGCTATCTCCTAATATTTGCTGAAAACGTGAGACCCGTTTTTGCAGCTCCTGCAATGAAATCCCCGGAAAACGATGGCGCAAAAACTCCGGGCGATTATGGGACATATCCGGCTTTTTGCTGCGAAAGCGCTTTTTCCACCGACGCTTGGTGGTGCGATACCGGCCCTTCAGTCTCTGGCGGAATGTTGGCTGCGGTATTCTAAAACGGCCGTTCATTATCTTCTCAAAAATATCGACCATGCGTTCACAGGCCAGCGGGCCATCCATTGCTGCCAAATGGCGGTCCATTATCGCTTTGTGGTCTTCACCATCGATTGCAGAAAATTCCCCGGCAAGGATCTTCGCCAGAGTTTCCCGCAAAGATTCAAAATCAAGGCACTCGTAACTGAGCAGGTTGGGCAACCGATGATAGGCATGATCGTAAAACTCATTGATGGTCGCCCGATATGTGATGGCGGGAACCCCCAGCGCACAAGCTTCCACGCCGGTTGTACAGCCATTGTGCACGAGAGCCTTTGCCGCAATGAGCCAGGGGACGACGTTGCCCTCGTTGGTCACCCGGACCCGTTGACACTTTGCAGCGATGTTGCGATAAACCTCCGGATTTTCAGCCGGGTGAGGCCGTACCACGATGGTATGCTCCGGGAAGGCCTGACCCAGGGCTGGAATGAGTCGCTGGAAATCCTCGAAAATGGCTTGTTTGTGTCGCGTCAAGCCTTGGGCGTACTCCCGGCTCATACCCATCCCAATGGCGCGCCGACTGAGCTCGAGCTCACCTTCAGGTTGGGCCGCGGGTCTAAGCAGATTCATATCCGCATAAAAGGCGTTTACTTGATTAAAATTTGTGTTGACCAGGATAAAATTGCCGTATGTATTGCGGATATGTTCGACCTCATTTTCGTACAAGCTGCGCATCTCCAGCCGGAGCAGATCTCCTCTGGGGTTGCCGGTGATATGAATCGTTAATTTGGATGGCAAGTCGGGATATTCACGCCACAACCGGACATTGTCCTCTCCCCAGGCAAATAAATGCGACACATACTGCAGCGCATCAGGAGAAAGACGGCGTTTGTAATAGGTTTCAGGCGGAAGGTGGACCAGGGCTTCTTCATCCCAGGCCACAATTTCGTGACCCAGTAACCGCAAAATCTGAAAAACATTGATACTGCCACTGGTTATACTCTTGGAAAGATAAATGCTGTTCGGAAAAGAGGAGATATGGAAATGCATTTCTCGTCGCGGCCCGATGACCGAAGCAAACCCCCGTCGGGCCGCAATACAGGCAAGCAGGAGTTTGGGATCAAGCTCGCGCACCTGAAGCTCCACTGGAATGAGCAATGTTGCTTTGGTCTCATTCATGGGCCTGTCCGATCTCCACTTGATCTGCAAATCCCGCTGTAACCATTTGCGATACAGAATGATTTTTCACAGCTGTCATTTTTTACAATCCGAGCGCTCGCGCATGAGGATTTCAACCAGCTTCAAGTCAATTTCGCTGTCAATGCTCACCGAGCGCTCCGGCGGCATGATATAGGGGCGGATAATTTCACCCCACACCGAATTCCCATTGATGATGACATCCCGCCGGGTCAAATAAATTGCGCCGTTGCGCATGTAGGCCGGCGGTTGATAATCTTGGCGTCGAGTCCCCTCTTTTTCTTCGATGCAAAAAGGCAGAATCCGATTATTTTCAATGCGCTTCATCAAAATCGGATGGTGGGCAAATACCGGAACCACACTGATTATCGAGTCGCAGCGATTTTTGCGGACCAGATTTATTGACGTTTCGATGTCCTCGGCTATCCTTAATGGCGTTGTCGGTTGAAGCAACAAAACCCAATCAAGCGTAAGATCATCCATATTTTCGACAAAGGTTACCGCATGCTGAAGCACGGGTAAAGTGGGCGTCTGATCTCCGGCCAATTCCGATGGGCGCATAAAGGGCACCTCGGCACCGCTTTGGCGAGCGATAGCAGCGATCTCCTCATCATCAGTGCTAACAACTATGCGGTCCAAAAGATGCCGGGAAGCAAGGGCTGTCTCAATCGTATAAACAATAAGTGGTTTTCCGCAAACCGGACGGACGTTTTTTCGCGGCACCCCCCTGGACCCCCCTCTGGCAGGGATAACGGCCAATATTTTTTCTTTTTCCGATTTTGCTTCAGCGATGGTCATGCCAGTTTGTCCCTTTTGCGGATTGCCCTGTGATCAGTAGGTCAGGCG
Organism: uncultured bacterium; assembly: GCA_965370395.1. Classification (GTDB taxonomy): domain Bacteria; phylum Desulfobacterota; class Desulfobacteria; order Desulfobacterales; family JAHEIW01; genus JAHEIW01. Next base: position 6,416 of record CBDUUO010000032.1, on the reverse strand, counting down.
CTTCTCGATTTCAAGCGGCACTTCGGCAAGAAGGTCAGCTATGCGCTTTCCGGCTTTGCCGTCACCATATAGATTTGAAGAAGGGTATTTTCCGTTTTCGATATGTTCATTTATGGCTTTAATGACTTCGTCAGCAGAATACCCAGTGTCAATCACATTAGGGCCTCTGTCACGCCCCGCCTGGCGCTTACCGATGTTAACCGTGGGGATACCCAGATAAGACGCCTCACGCACTCCGACGCTCGAGTTGCCCACAATACATTTGGCACCGATGAGCAATCGTAAAAAGTCCTCGGGTGACAGGTTTTTGAAAAAATAAATAAAGGGGATCTCATGCGTTTCGCGAAAATGCCGAATCCCTTTCGAGATGAGATCCGAGCCGGCGTCCACGTTAGGCCAGAACCAGAAGGTTGGGTGAGATAATTTTTCAACGGCTTCCAGCGTGCTGTTGATCTGAGACAAGGCCTCTTCATATTCGGTTGTTACCGGGTGTTGCATCACGACAATATAGCCCTGTGAAGGATCAAACGGATGCCCAACGCCACCATACGAATCGAACGGATTAAAACTATTGGTTTCTTCCGTCAATACGCGTTCGGCAAGATCAACAGAGGGACAGCCCGTTACAAAAACCCTCTCTGGCGCTTCGCCCATTCGCGTGACGCGCTCAGCTGCCTGCTGGTTTGCCACAAAGTGTAGATTGGCAAGCTTGGTTACGGCATGGCGAACCTTCTCATCGATCGAACCGGTCACCTCGCCGCCCTGCACATGAGCCAACGGAATGTTTAGATACGAGGCGGCAATTGCGGTGGCAATGGTTTCAAAACGATCTGCGACACTGACCACTGCGTCGGGTTTAAGATTATCAAATATCGTTGCCAATTCGACTACACCCAGACCCGTTGACTTGGCAGTGGTGACCAGATTTTCGCCCTCGACGACCATATGCACTACGGCATCGGGTTCAAAACCATCGCCTCTGATGACGTTAATTACAGGGCCATAGCGCTCCAGCAGCGCTGAGGCACCGACAACCAATTGCAGTTCTAGTTCAGGGTGTTCTTTAACAGCTTCCAGTACCGTTTTAATGCGGGCATAGCTGGGCCGCGCGGTAATCACCACACAAATTTTTCTCATTATAACACCTACTGATCCTTAACAATCGTATGTAGAAATTTTACAAGTTTACGAGCCATAAACACTTCGGTTTTAGCCATGGATTCGTAAGTCGCACCGCCAATGTGGGGGGTGATCAACAGATTATCGTTGTTTCGAGCATAGTTGAGCAACAGGCTGTCGCTGCGTCGATTTGCATTGCGTTCATCCGCAACGACATCGAGAGCTGCGCCCGCCAGACGGCCACTTTTTAGGGCCTGGAGCAATGCCACCTCGTTGATCAATTGACCCCGCGAGGTGTTGATTAGCACCGCATCAGGCGGCAGTAATTCCATTTCAGGAGCTCCGATCATCCCTGCTGTTTCAGCATTCAATGGTACGTGCAGACTCAACACGTCACTGCGCTCCAACAAACCAGAGATATCGGGCGCTTGCCATACATCTTCCGGCCAATCATTTATGAAAGGATCATATGCACCCAGATTCATTCCAAAAGTCCGACCGTAGCGCACTACCATTTCACCGATGCGCCCCAGACCAATCAGTCCGAGCCGTTTTCCGTAAAGCTCATGCCCTCGAAAAGCATCGCGGTCCCACTGACCCGAATACACGGCCGCAGAAGCGGAAACCAGTTGCCGCAACAAACCAAGCAACAACGCCCAGGTATGCTCGGCTGTGGCGCGTATGCTTCTTAGAAAGCTCGTCTCGCCTTGAAGGCTGAGCACGGTAATCCCGCGTGACCGGGCATATTTCAAATCGATATGATCAAGACCGGTCGTTGCAGTAACAATGATCTCAAGATTTGGGGCAGCATCCATAATCTCCCGGTCGATCTGATGCGCCAACCGCACGATGAGCACGTCATATGCATTCAGCTCATCTAGCATCTGCGAACGCGACATTTCCTTTGCTACCACTGTCCCAAGTTCGTTTAACAATGCATGCGCCTCTGCAGAATAGTTCAACGGTTCGGCGTTGAGAATATTATATGAATTTGGCATCTTCATCGGGTTTATAGGCCAATTCAATCATTCGAGTTCATCTTCAGAAAGCAAAGTGTCTGCCTTCAGTGGCTGCTTCAGGCGACGACCTATAACTTCCTGCATGCGAGCAGCCGAAATCCCAGTACCGGGCTTCTTCACAGTCAGGTGTTCCGCCTTCAAAACGGTGCCCGCCGGAAGGTCTTCACGCACGACAATGCTTTTGGTAAACATCGAGCGTAAATTTTTGACATCTTCGGCCATGACCGCCTTATCCACAGGGTGAGTCATCATTTTTTCTATAAAGCGTATGCCTTCCACCAGCTGCTTCAGTTCAGCGGTCGTTATCGAGGCCGGAACATCCGGGCCAAACATTTCCCGGCTAAATACCACGTGCACCTCCAGTATCTGGATCCCGAGAGCAACTGCTGCCAGACCCGGGTAAATAATGCCGGAATGATCCGAAAGGCCGACGGCACAGTCATAACGCTCACGAAATTCGGATATGAGGTTAAGACCGACCTTTTCCGGTGGGCAGGGATAAGCCGTGGTGCATTGGAGAACAACCAAGGGGACATTTCCGGCCTTGATGTGCTCCACTGCGGCGTCGATCTCGCTCAAAGGGCTCATACCTGTGGAAAGGATCACCGGCAATCCGGTTGCCAGCATCCGATCCAGCAGGGGGGTGTTGGCTGTTTCGCCCGATGGTACCTTCCAGGCCGCCACACCTAATCGCGTTAAAAGCTCCAGCGCCTCGAATGAGAATGGCGAACTGAGAAATATGAGCCCCCGTTCATCGGCATGTTTTTTTAGGCCGTGCCACTGCTCTTCGGTAAACTCCATGCGCTTCCAGTAGTCATAACGCGTTTTATCTTGCGGGCTGAATTTAACTCGCCAGGGCTCATCCGGAGTGCTTTCCGCTGCGGCAATATGCGTCTGGAATTTGACGGCCTGTGCCCCGCTATCGGCAATGGCGTCAATATAAGCATGCGCCATCCCGAGGCTGCCATCGTGTGCCTGAGCCACTTCGGCCACAATCAGACACGGGGTTTCCCGACTAACAGTTAGCGTGCCAATCCTGAAATTCTGTGACAACATTTGGTTCTTGCCTTGATTAAATACAAAAAAACCAAATTGAGCTTGACTCAATTAGGATCACATTCTTCCGCGACTCAGCGCCTTTTTACCCATCGCTGGACTATCGGATCCAAATACCGCGGTGTGATATTGGGATTTGCCTTGCGGCGGAGACGCTACATAAAAACCGGTGAATCAGCAAAATTAATCTCGGGATTGAGGCTTAGCATCGAATAGTCAAAGTGCCAGTCGGCCACCTCCATGTGAGGCAGTCAAACCGCTTTGAAGACTTCAACATCCTCCCCTAAAAACCATTGCCGCCAATCGCCCTATGCTTTTATGCGTACAATTTTAGCTTTACGTAAATATTCAATTTATTTTGGTAAAAAGACTGATGACAATAGACCAACGGTCCAGATAGTGTCAAAGAATTTGTTGTATGAATGCCTCCGACGCATTCAAAGTTCGGGTATTATCCCTGACGTTTTCCGTCAAGCACGAATGCGAAATATCTGATCGTAAATTTGCTCTGCTTTTATCTCGGTGTGATCGCCGAGCACCTCCTGAAACCGTGAAATCCGCATTCGTAGTTCCTCAAGGGAAATGCCCGGATAACGGTGGCGATGAAATTCAGAGGGAGCATGTGAACCCGGTATATAGGATTTTGACCATTTAATCAAACGACGCCCATTGGCAAGCGCTCGTCCCGTCCATCGATAGGGTGCAGAAGGTTTAGAAAATTGTGACGGGTCCTGCGCAATCTCCTCAAGAACATTGACCATGCGTTCGCATGCCAGGGGACCATCCTGGGCGGCCAGGTATCTGTTAAAAAGAGTTTTGCGATCATCTCCATCGGCTTTGCCGATTTTACCGGAAAGTATTTTGTCTAATGTTTGCAGTAGCTCTTCGAAGCTAAAACATTGGTGGCTCAGCTGATTGGGCAATCGATAAAAGCCTTGATCGATTTCATCATTGATTGTCACTCGATAACTTATGGCCGGTACGCCCATGGCATAGGCTTCTACTCCGGTTGTGCAGCCGTTGTGGAGGAGTGCTTTGGTGGCCAGAAGCCAGGGAACGACGTTGCCCTCGTTGGTTATCCGCACCCGTTTACATTCAGCAGCAATCTGCTGATAGACTTGCTGATTTTCAGTTGGATGGGGCCGAACGACGATATTGAAATTTGGAAATTCTTTTTCGAGCGTGGGGATGAGATTTTTGAAATGACCAAAGATCGTTTGTTTATGATCGCGTAAGGCTTCCGCAAATTCGCGGCTCATACCCTTTGCAGCTTTGCCGAACTCGGGCTCTTTACCCGGTTTTTTAGCTGGCTTAAAAAGATTCTGGCTGGGATAAAAGGCATTCACATGATTGAAATTGGTATTTACAAGAATGAAATTACCGTAGGTCTTGCGAATATTATCCGCATCATTTTCATAGAAAGCCAACATTTCGGGTCGCAGCAAATCACCGCGGGGATTTCCCGCGATATGAATCGGCATATCCTTCGGCATTTCGGGATAGCGTTGCCATAACGCGGCGTTGTCTTCCCCCCAGGCGAACAGATGGGAAACATACTGTAATGATAACGGCGAAAGCCGACGCGAATAATACATGGCGGCCGGCAGATGAACCAGAGCCTCTTCATCCCAGGTCACGATTTGATGACCGAGCCGGTGCATGATTTTAAACATCTTCAGGTTCATAATTGTAAAACTTTTATTAAGATACAAGGACTGCGGGAAGGATGCGATGTGAAAATCAACGATGCGATGGGAACCTAAGACACAGGTGAATCCCCGCCTGGCGGCAATGCAAGCCAGCAAAAGCTTGGGGTCGAGCTCGCGAACCTGATTTTCTACAGGTATGAGTAGCGGTGCTTTGTCCATCATTATATTCGCAGTGTACGATTAATATTTATTCAAAGGACACAGATTTTCGCAGATCAACACAGATTTAGTTTGGCCGCTAACCCGGGCTTTCCGATCTGTGCTCATCCGTAATGATCTACTTCTTATGATAAATTGGTAAACGATTATTGAAACTATAGCTCGAACTTGGCAATATCTACAATCTCTATCAAAGATTGTTTAAATTAGCAATTGGCCGATGTTTTCCTAGAGACTTATTTTGAACATTACATCAGATACTTGCTCTACTTGCAATTCTCGATTGTTGCCGAGTAATTGCTGAAGCTGATTTAACTTCGCACGCAGATTTTCTAGCGAAATGCCTGGATAGCGGTGACGCTGAAACTCGGGCCGATTATGGGACCCGGGAAGGCTTGACTTTACCCGTTTTGCCAGATGCAGTCCTCGGATTAGGGCCCAGCGTTCCAGCCGATTTTTTAAAGGTATTTGATCGGTTGGGTTTAATTTTTCCGAAATAGTTTCGATGACATCGATCATCCGTTCGCATGCCAGCGGCCCTTCCTGAGCTGCCAGATAATGCTTACTCAGGGCCTGGCGTTCATCGCCGTCTGCAGCGCCGACTTCTCCATTAAGAATTTTTTTCAGAAGGTCTTTTAACTGTTCAAAATCAAAACACTGATGGCTCATTTTGTTCGGCAAAACGTAGAAGCCGTAATCATAATCGTCATTCACCACCGCCCGATAGGAGATGGCGGGAACACCCATCATAAAAGCCTCCACACCCGTGGTGCAGCCGTTGTGAATGACGGCTTTAGTCGCCATAAGCCAGGGAGCCACGTTGCCCTCGTTAGTCACATACACCCGCTCACACTGAGACGCGATATTGTTGTAAACATCATGATTTTCAGTCGGATGCGGCCGCACAACGATATTGTAACCGGGAAAGGTTTTCTCTAATTCGGGTATCAGTTGTTTAAATTGCTCAAAGATTGCCTGTTTGTGATCCCGTAAGCCTTCAGCATAGTCTCGACTCATGCCCCGTGCCGCTCGTCCGAATGCCGGTTTTTTGCCGGATTTTTCCACCGGCTTGAACAGATTCATATCCGGCCCATAGGCATTGATGTGATTAAAATTTGTATTGATCAAAATAAAATCACCATACTTACTTCGAAACCGTTGGACTTCATCTTCATAAAAAGATCTCAGCTCCGGGCGCAACATGTCGCTGCGCGGATTGCCGGTAATATGAATCGGTATATGATCTGGAAGATGTGCGTACCGGCGCCACAATTCCGCATTGTCCTGGCCCCATGCAAACAGATGAGATACGTACCGAATGGAGCGCGGATCCAGTCGACGTGAGAAATACGTT
>CBDUUO010000031.1:0-14315 GCA_965370395.1 uncultured bacterium | reverse complement strand
CCACTGCAAATGTTGCAGATCTGCTGTGAAAAAATCCCCCCGCAGGCGGCTAAGCCCATATTGGACCAAAGTACAATCAGACCCAACGCTTGGTTCGGAGTTGTATGAATGCCGAAACCGAACGTTTCACCTTATCATGCGAATCCGATTTGTCCATAAGCCGCACCCATTGCCTCCTCTCTCAATCCCCCTGTCCAACCCTCCGATAATCCAGTATTCCAAGATTCAGCCACTCGAACACTCCAGAATTGCATCCTAATATTCTTCCTGAAGCTTAGCTATGATTTTTGAAGCGGGCTTACCATCACCTCACCTTTTATCGGATATGATTCTTTTACAGGTGCGACCACGTAAGCCTCATCCGGAGAAATATCCTCCAGCGCGTTCCAGAAGCCTTTGGAAACTCTGGGGACTGATGATGATTTCAACTCAAAGGCCAGGGTGCGCCGCCCTCTTCTTAAAATCAGATCGATCTCTGCACCTGCGTTTGTTCGGTAAAAGGAGTGAGATCAAGATAGGCAATTCGTCCTGCGAGGGATTCCGAGCTTTGACGTATTAAATCGCGCCCTGCCGAACCCAGAATTAAAAACTGAGCATTTCTTGCGCGTTCATCTATAAATAGTCAATAGTCAATTCTCCGCCTTCGGCGGATCCGGGTTAGGCATTAGCGCCACTGAGCTTGCCGGACGAATCGGAATCACCCAGCCGGCCATCAGCCAGAGCGTAAAAAGGGGTGAGGCCATTGCCAAGGAAAATGGATTTGAACTAATGGATTAATAGAAACTTATAATTTTATGGGTTTCCCCCTCATTCCCGATCGATTCGAGTGACGAGCGCGATCGAATAAAAATGCGTTAAGCAACGGTCTACAGGTCTAATTGATAGGCCAGCAGATGACTGTTGCGCCCTTTTCCAAAGAGATTTCCGGGCTGGGTGACTACGAACAGCACCCGCTTATCGTCAACCACCAGTCCTTGCAAGGGTGTATCCATTTCTTCGCCGAGGATGCCCTTCACAAACCTTTCATCTTGGAATTTTACAACCTCCAGCCAGGTTTTTTTAATGCCGGGACCGGCGGCGACATCCCCGATGATATCTTTTTCGGAAGCCACAGCCAGAATTTCCAGCTGCCCGTCACCGTCAAGGTCAGCGGCCACCGGCGATACCTCAATGCTGGCGGTGGTGGGCTGAATGTTTTTAAAGGTGGGATCAATCTCATAGGTTAAAAAAGAAAGGCTGCCGCCCATTTCTTTGGGTGAGGCGTAAAGGCGATTTTTTTTATTATATATATAGAGAATATTGCCGCGGATAAAAACGGTTTCCAGCTGCCCGTCACCGGTCAGGTCCGCAAAAAGACTACCCAGCACGGTAAATCTTCGCGGCAGCGGTATTTCCGGTTTAAAAGTCTTTATTTTACCTTGGGTCAGTTTTAATTCTTTGACACTGCTGCCGAAGAAATCTTCACCCTCAAATCTCTGGCCCAACAGTGTCTCCGGCCTTTGGTCTCCATCCAGGTCAAAGGTTCCCAAAATCCGCGGGATTCTTTCTTTCACCACAGAAAGCCTTTGGCCTTCCAATTTGAAAATGTCTGAACTAACCGATTTGTCCGCCCAGGAGGACACAGCAAGGTAAAGGGGCCCTTTTTTCGATGGCTGCCACCACTTTAATGCCAGAATTTGACCCGGATAAGAAGGTGCGCCTTTGGCCACAGGGATTAGCTGGTCCGCGACATGATAGATTGCAATTTTGACCCCGTCGGTTGATGCCATTAACAGCTGATTGCGGAATTTTATAAAATCAGACATCAGCGAAACGCCCGAAATCTTGGCGATGGTTTGGGCGCGTTCATATTGCGGCTTAAAGCGGACGGCCTCTCTGGTAACTTCAGGCTGTGTTTCAATTTTCGAAGATTTTACCGGTTCCGGCTTGGCGACAACCGGAGCAGGAGCAACCTTTGCCCCGGGCTGTTTCTTCTCAATGGTTGAAGGCGCAGTAGAAATCGGCTGCAAAGCTTGCGGTTGATCATAACTATGCAACAGGAAAAACTCCGGGTCGCGGACCTCAACTCCCCGATCTGTCAGTATAAAGATAATCGTATCATTATTATCGGGAATGGGCTGCGGTCGGGCTGGTTTGTTACTTTGGGTGGTTTCATAATCCTGCCATTTTAAATCCGGCAGGGCCTGTTGCAGCTGAGTGAAAAACGATCTGCCATTTCCGGTATAGTCCCATAACAAGGCCGGCAGATTGTTGTAGCGGCGGATGGTGTCTCCTTTTTTGATGTTGGCTGTCTTTGCGAGCGGTCGCGTAAAGGAATATCCGGATTTTACGCGGGTTACCTTAAGAACTCCCTTTACTTCCTCCAGGGTTCCCAGTACCTTACCGGTTTTGGGATGGACGATTTTCTTGCCGGCCGCCAGCACACTGAAAAGGTCGCCGATCATAATGCCTTTGGATTCATCAAGGTCGATGATATATTCGCCATTGCTGGCCATAACCACGACACCGGAAAGCGGCTCGAAATCAGCGGCGATCTCATCGATTACCGCCGCGTCTGCCGGCATTCCAATGATGATCATTAAAAGCGTCAGTAACGTAAAATTTTGTAAAAATAATAATCTGTTGGACATTAGACCACACGCTCCGCATTTTGAGTTTTTTTAAATTCTGAGGGGTCGGACTGAAATCCGACCCCTCTAAACTTATGGTTTCGAAAAAGTCCTATCGCCGGTCATTGCGAGGAACGAAGTGACGAAGCAATCCCATGATTTCAGAGACTTGGATTGATAGAGATTGCTTCGCTGCGCTCGCAATGACAGCTTGGTAAACTTTTTACGCGATTTTAAAACTTGAAGCGAATCCTGGCGCTGGAGACAAAGATATTTTCGTCGGAATTGCCGTCTCTATCATCGACCTCGAAGTAATCCATGCCATCGGCTGCAAACAGATAACCGACGTTTAATCTGGCTTCTACATTTTTAAATAACATATACTTGAGGTATCCGTTAATTTCAACACCGATTTTGTCATCGCTTTTATTATTGCCATTATCGTCGACGTATTCGAAGTCTTCGGCAACCATCATGTACATGCCGGCGCCTCCAAGGCTGAATTTTTCGGTCCACTGGTAATCAAGGGCCAATTTGTTCATCACAAATCCGTTGGTGAGCATATAGGGTCGCTCCGTAAAGTAGCTGACATCATCCACATAGGGTCCCTCAAAAATGGTCATGCTGTCCTCACGGTCGACATCAACAGCCAAAAAGGCATCCAAATCGCTGTCGTCCAGATCGTCGTCGCCGGAAGCGTACCAGAAGGTGTAAGTGAATTTGGCCTTGCCGGCTTTGTAGCCCAGATCCGCATGCAGCAAATAGGCACTGACATCAAAATCACCAGAGGAGAGAATTGCCCCAGTATTTTCGGTATCATCTGCGGTACCAAGCACAACATCACGTAAATTGACATTATCAATATCACCGCCCTGATACATCAAGTCCCAGTTGACAAAGAAATTTCCGAAACCGAAGGATCCATCGGTACCCAAGGTATAAACAGCAAGCCTTGCTTCATCGGCAAAATTCTTGATTTCATAGTTTCTTAGATCGATATCACCATTAGCCGGATCGTCCGGATTGCCTTTCATATACAGACCCCAGAGCCCGATTTTTAAATCATCTATGGGCTTGAAATTCGCACGGGCATAAAATGAGTCGACATTATCAATATCATCATTGGCCGTATCAGCAATGTCGTCAAACTTATCCACGCTGCGGACCCAGGCCAGTTCATAATCGATTGAATCCGTTATGTTACTGTTGAACTGCAAGGCTGTGGCCGTTTCCTGCCAGAAAAAGGAATTGGCTTTAAACGGCTGCAGCCCCATGCGGGCGCGGGCTTTGCGTTCGATGAAAGGCAACTGGAAGTCCAGATAGGCCCAGCGGGTTTCTAAATTGACGCCGTCACCGGAGAAGCTGCCGCCCTGTGACTTTCCGCTGCCCTGTCGACCCCAGCGAACGCCACCGACCTCGATGGCATATACGCCTTTGACCATGTCATCGTTGTCACTGATTTCCGTCCAAAAGCGATACTTGAGTTCAGCATACTGGTCGTTAACCGAGTTGTCGTTTATCACCCCGAAGGAATCGCTTCTGGCATCCAGCCAATCGTTATGGTTGGTATGAACCAAAAATCGGTTGTTCATATCTCCGTGAATGGCAAAGTCCGCAGACACGGCAGGTCCGGCGAATCCAATGAAGGCCAAAAAAACAATTATGAGTCCTAATTTCTTCATCTTCTTTCTCCTATAATTGGTTTGTCAGATCAATTATTCGCCTAATGCTTAATGCTCTAAACGGTTAACACAATTTTGCTTTTGATCACCCCCTTTCCAGGTTGAAATGATGAAAAAAAAAGCAACCAAAACGTGAAGACAGTTCATTCGTTTCGGCTGCTTTTTGAAAACGCGTTGCCAAATGCTTGCAGGCAAATATAAAAAGTTATTGTTACCCATATCCCAAGCCTTCGGTTCAATTCGAATGCATTGCTTATCGGGTATTACAACTTTCTAAAATTAAAATTGTTGGTTAGGCGTCGATTACCATATTTACACTGTTTGGTCAAGACATATTGGTGCCACTTTGTGTCGGTCTTTTTCGCATTTCCGTATTAGAAAGCATGCAAGGATTAGTGTCCATCCACGAATAGTGGATGGCGCTACGAAGTTTCCAATTCATAAATGGAAACTAGACAGGATCGGGCATAAATGCTCCGGATAAATGCGCATTTTGTCCATTTATATTCCAAAATGATATGCATTTTGGCAAATAATCTTTAAAAATGGGACTTATTTATTTTTAGCCGGCTATCGGCTCGGTAGCTGACAAAATTGTGCCGATGGAGCGCATAACGCGTACCGCCATGTTGCGCTTATCATTCCATCACCTCTGATTAAGGGTCTACGATTGACCTTAATTATCAGCCCTGTCATGTTCAAACCATTGCCCTTGTAAATAGACCATCGGATCAATATATATTGACCTTTCTACCTTTATTTCATAATTAACATGATAAGTTAGCTCGGCTTACCGGTATCGGCTTTGGCCGGTTACGACATGAATCTGCAAACTGTTGACCGGCTTTTTTCCGAACGCCTGTCGCCAGGTATATATCAGATGAAAACGACAACGGCCTGCTGCCGTTTTGAAGACCTTGTTATTCGTCACCCTTCAGAGGGGCCAAGTGTGATGAACACCCTGCATAAATCTCTGACCATTGCCTTCCTGGCAGCTTCTATCTTTATTTCAGGGTTAAACGTTGATTTTGTCGGCGCACAGAATACGGCTGGGGGTCCAGCGGCATCCTGGCGTCCCGCGGATTTACTACTGAGCCCGTATCTCAGATTTGACCGGCTCACCGCTGACGATGGACTCTCAAATCTTCAAGTAAGGGGCGTTGCCCAGGATAATTACGGCTTTATGTGGTTTGGCACACACCATGGCTTGAACCGGTATGACGGCGCCAGTGTAAAAGTATGCCGCCACGAGCCGGACGATCCCAACAGCCTGGGTAACAATATGGTCCGACATCCGATCACAGACCAAAGCGGCGTACTGTGGTTTGGCACCTGGGGCGGTGGCCTTCATCAATATGACCGGGAAAAGGACGCTTTCATCCGATACCAGCACGATCCTGACGATCCTCACAGCTTGAGCAATAGTATTGTACGGACTGTTTATGCAGACCGGGCCGGTTCGATCTGGGCGGGGACGAATGGAGGGCTCAATAAACTCGATCGTGAAAGCAAGCAGTTCACGCGTTACCGGCACGATCCTGATGATCCGAACAGCCTGGGCCATAATCTCGTCTTGGCGGTTTTTGAAGACAGCACGGGTGTGTTCTGGATCGGTACCGGCGGCGGCCTCGACCGGTTCGATCCGAAAACAGAACAGTTTGTTCACTACCGACACGATCCCGATGATCCGGCCAGCCTCAGTCACAATGTGGCCAGATCACTCTGCGAGGATAGTTCGGGCAACCTATGGGTTGGCACGAACAAGGGACTTTGTAAATTCAACTCTGAAAAGACCCGGTTCACCCGTTATCAGAATGATCCTGATGATCCTCTATCGCTAAGTAACGATTATATCGTCGCAGTTTTTGAAGACCGGGCACACAGGCTCTGGGTTGGCACCTGGGGGGGCGGGTTGAATCGATTTGATCGGAAAACAGCAACATTTATTCACTATAGGCATCACCCCGGCGATCCATACAGCTTGGGCGCCGATAATGTTGACAATATTTATGAGGACCGACAGGGAATGCTCTGGCTATCTACAGATGGTGGCGTCAGCATTATTGATGGTGGGGGAAAGCCTTTTTTCCACTATCGCGTCATACCTGGCAATCCAAACAGTCTCAGCCATAATGAGGTGCGCTCTATTTACGCAGGCCGGCGGGGGAGAGTCTGGATTGGCACCCATGGCGGTGGGTTCAACAAGTTTGATCGCCAGACAGAAAAATTTACCCATTATAAACATGACCCTGCCGATCCGAACAGTCTAAACAACGATGCTGTATCCGCCATCTATGAAGACCGAATGGGGCTGGTCTGGGTTGGCACGTCCGGACACGGGTTGAGCAAATTCGATCCGGATACCGAGCGCTTTACACACTACAGACACGATGACGCCAATCCCTGCAGCCTGAGCTCTGATACCATTACGTACATCTATGAAGATCGGGCAGGAATACTTTGGCTTGGCACCGGGCAAAGTGGTTTGAACGCATTAGACCGTGAGTCAGAGCAATTTGCCCGTTACCGGCATGATCCGGCAGATCCGCATACGCTGAGCAACGATCACCTGACAAGCGTGTTTGAAGACCAGGCGGGTGTGCTCTGGATAGGCACCGTGGGAGGATTAAACAAATTTGATCGTGAGACGAAGACATTCAGACGGTATCATCATGTCTCCACGGATCCACAGAGTCTGGTTCACGAATCGGTGGGATCAATGTACGAAGACCGGACCGGTACCTTCTGGGTTGGTACCGGAGGGGGGATTGATAAATTCGACCGCACGAATGATCAGTTTACCCATTATACAACTAAAAACGGATTGCCTAGTGACATTATTTGGGGGATCATGGAGGATGAACAGGGGCGGCTCTGGCTCAGCACTGCGAGCGGACTGTCAAGGTTCGATCCCGGACGGAAACCTTTAGAAATTACACCGTGAGTGACGGGCTTCAAAGTAATACATTTTTATATTATTCAGCATATTCTAAAAGCCGGAGCGGCGAGATGTTTTTTGGCGGGTCCAATGGGTTCAACGCCTTTTATCCGGATCAGATTGTGGACAATCTGAACCCCCCGCCAGTTTTTATTACGGATTTTCAACTGGCGAACAAGCCGGTGCCCATCGGTGCCGATTCGGTTTTGCAAAAATCGATCCTTGAGACCGATAAGCTGGTGCTCTCCTACCGGGACCAGGTGTTCTCCTTTGAATTTGCGGTTTTGAACTATCAAGCCCCGGAGCAGAACCGGTACCGGTACAGGATGGAAGGTTTCGAAAAGGAGTGGAACGAGGTGGGCAGTTCGCGGCGCTATGTCAGCTATACCCACCTGGACCCGGGGGAATATGTTCTCCGGGTGATCGGTTCCAACAATGATGGGATCTGGAACGAGGAGGGCGCCTCGATCCAGATCACCGTGATCCCGCCGTGGTGGCAAACGATGTGGTTCCGGATCAGTATGACAGTGGTGGCCATCGGGCTGCTTGCCGGAGGGTTCCGCTGGCGAGTAAGCGCGATTGAAGCCAGACGTCGTGAGCTTGAGATTCAGGTGCAGAGAATGACTCAGATCAGGCAGATGCAGGCCGAACGGGATCGCATCCTGGAGGTGTCGCCAGACATGATCTGTATTACCGGGATGGATGGCTCTTTCAAGTATCTCAATCCGGCCTGGGAGAAGAACTTCGGCTATACTGATCAAGAGCTTCTGTCCAGGAAGTTTCCGGACTTTGTGCACCCGGATGACCGGGCAAAGACCATGCGCGAGTTTGAATCACTCGCAACCGGCCGCCAGACGGTCGATTTCGAGAACCGGTACACTCACAAGGACGGGAGCATCCGGCACCTCTCCTGGATGGCAACGCATCTCCCGGGTGAAGGACGCATATATGCCGTCGCACGCGACATCACTGATCGCAAGCAGGCAGAAATGGCATTACAGGAGAGCCGACAGCACCTCCAACTGCTTTTTGAGCGACACCATGCGGTTATGTTGTTAATTGACCCAGACTCGGGTAAAATCGTGGATGCCAACCCGGCAGCAGCCACGTTTTATGGGTATTCTCGCGCCGAGCTTAGGGTCATGAATATCGCCGCTATCAACCAACTTGATCCAGAGCAAATCGCTGACAAGCTCCAAAATGCAAAGACTGAAACAGGAAATTACTTCATCTTCCCCCACCGATTAGTTAATGGTGAGATTCGCACAGTGGAGGTGCATTCGACTCCGATTGATATTCAAGATCGAAAATTGCTATTTTCAATCATCCATGACATCACCGAACGCAAGCAGATGGAAAAGGCGCTGCGGGAGAGTGAAGAAAAATTTAGAACACTTGTTACCAATACCGAAGAAATAGTTTATATGATTCATAAAAATGGTACATTTCTTCTTTCCGAAGGGAAAGGTCTTGCTAAATTAGGCTTGAAACCGGGACAGGTTGTCGGAAAATCTGTTTTTGAACTGTATAAAGATTATCCACAAATGCTGGCCGAAATGAGAAAAGCTTTTAATGGTGAAACAGGAACCATAGAAGTAAATGTTGACGGTAATTATTTTAGAAATTGGTACACACCTCATAAAAATCATGAAGGTGAAATAATTGGATTATTGGGTTTATCAGTAAACATCAGCGAGCAGAAGCAGGCGGAGCAGACGCTTCAGGCTTATCAGCAGCGCCTGAAGGCCATGGCATCTCAGTTGACCATCACAGAGGAAAAGGAACGGCGCCGCATCGCTGCCGATCTGCACGATAATGTCGGTCAGTCCCTGGCCCTGGCGCGCATGCAGCTTGCCTCAGCGCGTCAGTCCGCCTCTGAGCCCAAGCTTGCAGACAAGCTTGACGACATCTCGGGTATCTTGCTCGAGACCCTTGAGGACACACAACAGCTCATGTTTGAACTGAGTCCTCCTTCAATGAATGAAATCGGTCTTTCCGCCGCCATATCCGAATGGCTGGAGGAGCAGATTGGAAATAGGCACGGCCTAAAAACCGAATTCATCGATAATATCATTGACAACCGCAGAGAAATACTGGACCCAAACGTGCGGGCCATATTGTTCCGCAATGTGAGGGAACTGCTCGTTAATGTGGTTAAACATGCCAGGGCGAACAAGGTAAGCGTTCGTCTGGAAGACAAGAACTCAAGCATAAAGATCATTGTTGAAGATGACGGCATTGGTTTCGACCCGCGTGCGGCGATTCATGCAGGGAGCAAAATGGGCGGTTTCGGCCTGTTCAGTATCGAAGAACGCATGGCTGATCTGGGCGGGAACCTGAAGATCGTGTCCGAGCCGGGCAAAGGTTGCACGGCCATCCTGACTGTGCCGTTGGATGAGGAAGAGTGATGGGGATAAAAAAATGGAGTAGTGGAGTGATGGAGTGATGAGAAAAAACCGAAACCGGGGATATCAGAAGTTGACGGTGTGGAAGGATGCTATCGAGTACTACTTTTTGACGTGTGATGTCTTTCGGTCTTTTCCTTATGGAATGACCATTTGGTTGTCAAAGAAAGCAATGAAGTTTATGGAAATGATTAACCCAAAACTCCAGTACTCCAACACTCCAGTTCTCCGTGGAAACGTGAGCGGGATGCCCGGTCCACCAGCAGATTGTGACGAGGAGATTACGTAGTCATGCCAACCACCATCCTTCTGGTAGACGACCATCCACTTTTTAGAAAGGGGCTCCGTCTCCTTCTGGAAGAGCAAGAGGATATTCGTATCGTGGGTGAAGCCGGAGATGGCCAGGAAGCGATCGAGCGGGTGCGGACGCTTTCTCCGGATGTGGTGATTATGGACACCAGCATGCCGGATTTCAACGGGATCGATGCCACGCGAAAGATCGTCTCCGAGGACCCCTCAGCAAAAGTGGTGGCACTTTCCATACACGCCGGAAAGCGTTTCGTCGAAGACATGCTGCAGGCCGGCGCCGCCGGATACATCCTGAAAAAAAGTGTACCGGAAGACCTGGTGAACGGTATAAGGACCGTGATCCAGGGAGAAGTCTATCTGAGCCCGGCAATCACCGGCATAGTGGTCTCACAGTACATAGAATTACTGGCGAAGTCTCCTTCAACGGCTCAAGTGAAAGACGCCTCACCGATCCTGCGCACCAAGCTCCACCGCCCCCCGCTCCCCCCGGACCTTGTGCCCCGGTCAGACCTGGTGGCGCGATTGGACGATCTGCGGCGTCGGCCGCTGACGCTCGTCTCCGCGGCGGCGGGCTACGGCAAAAGCACGATGGCAAGCCTGTGGCTGGAAGCGTGGGATGGCCCCTACGCCTGGGTATCTCTGGACGAGGAAGAAAACGATCTTCGTATATTTTTAAACTATCTGCTGGTCGCGATCCGGATGGTGTTCCCCAAGGCATGCGACCCTACCCAGTCACTGCTGCAGGCCGAGGAGCTTCCGCCTGTGTCGGTCCTGAGCCAGCATTTTTTGAATGACCTCGACAAGATCGAGGACCCTTTCATTCTGGTTCTGGACGACTATCACAAGATCCGTGAAAAAACGGTGCGCGACCTGATGTCCGCCTTTTTGACCCACCCACCTTAAAACCTGCACCTGATGCTGCTGACCCGGCGCGATCCGCCGCTGCTTACCAGCACACTTCGCGGTCGGGGTCAGGTGAATGAAATCGCCGCTTCCGAGCTGGAGTTCACGGCCGCCGAGACAGCGCTCTTTCTGAAGAATACCAGCGGGCTTTCGATCGATGGAAAAACGGCTGCCACCATCCAGGAGAAGCTCGAAGGGTGGCCGGCCGGAATGCGCCTGATGTCACAGTCCCTGAAGTATTCGGGCGATCTTGATCGTCTGTTGGCGGGTCTGAAAGGAGGCTTCGCCGCGATCGTGGACTACCTGGTGACCGAGGTGCTGTCGCACCAACCTCCGGAGATGGCAAGGTTGATGGCCGCGACGGCGATCCTGGATCGCTTCTGTGTCCCTCTGTGCGAGGTGCTGGGCGGAGCCGACGCTGAGCCAGGCAAGGGCGGGATCGATGGTGCCGCGTTCATCGCCAAACTACAAAACGACAACCTTTTTCTGATCGTCCTGGACCCTGAAAAGCGGTGGTTCCGCTACCACCATCTGTTTCAGAAGCTCCTGGTCAATCAGTTAAACCGTCAATATAGCGCCGAGGAAATCAACGCACTCCATTCCCGGGCCAGTGTCTGGTTTGCCGAAAACGGCCTGATCGAAGAAGCGCTTAAGCACGCCCTGGCCGGAGGTGACATCCCGGCTGCGATGCAGCTGGTAGCACGACACGGCCACCAGCTGATGAACGACCAGCAGTGGCCACGCCTGACACGCTGGCTGAGCCTGTTACCCCGGGATCAGGTCGAACAGAATCCTGAGTTGCTCCTGCTGGAAGCCTGGCTTCATCATACCCGACAGGACTTGTCGAACGTGGTGGTATGCCTTAAAAGGATTGAGACTCTAGACGCCTCTTCCCCACCAGGCACATTGGCCAGCGCCAAGCATATACAAGGCCATGTTGACGCCTTGCGCGGATTTCAGCACTATATGACTGCCGACGGCGAGAGCGCCTTGACCCACCTTCGGCGCGCTTGTGAGAATATCCCTCTCCACCATATACGGGCACGGGTCTTTGCTCATATTTTTCAGCTCGGGGCATACCAGATGGTCGGTGATCTTGCAGCCGGCATGTCAATTTATCAGGAGGAAATGAGGGGCTGCATCCTACGGGACAGGAACTACCATTCCACGTATCTGGCAAACCTCTGCTTAATATACTGGATGGATGCGGACTTGATTGCTATGCGGCAGGCTGCCGAGGGCGCACTGAACGCCGAGAAGCACCACCAACTGCCCGACACGGTCCCTTACGTGCTCTATTTTCTGGGAATCTTTCACTTTCACCGAAACGAACTGAAAATCGCAGAAGAAAAACTGACCGAGGTGTTCGAGACTCACTATGCCAGGAGTCCGATGAACTTCGCGCACAGCGCTTTTGCGCTCGCCCTCACCTATCAGGCCCAGAGAAAAACCGCTAAGGCCAGAAAGATAAGCGAGGCGGTGGTTGCCCATTCTGTTGAAACCAACAATGCAGATATGCTACAGATCGCTCAGGCCTTCCAAGCGGAACTGGCGCTTCGCCAGGGGCGCCTTGCTGAGGCCTCCCACTGGGCGAGAAAGTTCCACACCCAAACGTTACGACCGACATATCGATTTTATATGCCGCAATTGACACTGATTCAGATACTGCTGGCTCATGGTACGACGGACAGCCGGCAGCATGCAGCTGACCTCCTCGACCAATCGCTCACCTTTGTCCGATCTATCCACAACAAACGTTTTCAGATTGACTTGCTGGCTTTACAGGCTCTGCTTCATGATTCACAGAACAATGAGCCGGCTGCACTTAAGACGTTGACTGAAGCGCTGGCTGTAGCGGAACCAAGCGGTTTCATCCGCCTTTTCGTGGATCTGGGTCCCCGCATGGCCGATCTGCTCAAACAGTTGGTGAGGCAAAACGTTTCCGTGGGTTATATCGGGCAGATCCTGGCTGCTTTCAAGGAGGATGAACGCGGGACGTTGCCGGATGAATCCGATCCTTCAACCGCTCACCCGCCACCTTTGAGCACCCAGCCCCTGGTTGAGCCCCTGACGAATCGCGAACTCGATATACTGGAGTTGCTGGCCCAGCGGCTGCAGAACAAGGAGATTGCAGACAAATTGTTCGTTTCACCAGAAACCGTCAAAGGACACCTGAAAAACATCTTTCAGAAGCTCGATGTCGGCAACCGCCGTGAGGCGGTTGAGAAAGCGAAAAAAGTTGGGATTCTTTGAATGGGGTAATAAAACTGTGGTTTGCCGGAGCAATTCATGAAACTGCAGTTGATCCACCAATTATGAAAATAATTTTCTTTTATCCAAAGTTCAACGATCTGCTTTCAACATTATTCTTCCTGAAGCTTAGCTATGATTACTTGAAGCGGGCTCACCATCACGTCACCTTTCATCGGGTAGGATTCTTTTACCGGTGCCACCACGTAAGCCTCATCCGGAGCAATATCCTCCAGCGCGTTCCAGAAGCCTTTGGAAACTCTGGGCACTGAGGATGATTTCAACTCAAAGGCCAGAGTGCGCCGTCCTCTTCTTAAAATCAAATCGATCTCTGCACCTGCGCTTGTCCGGTAAAAGGATGGTTCATAATTCTTTGCAAACGCAAGAATGTTCTCCATGGCAAATCCCTCAAAAGATGCCCCCAGGATTGGATGGGAAAGCAGATCGTCATGGGTGCGAATATCAAGTAGCGTGTGGAGAATTCCACTATCTCGGATATAGATCTTGGGTGATTTAACCAGGCGCTTTTTCAAATTTGGGGCGTCGGGTAAGAGTACCCGCAACATAAATGTATGCTCCAGAAGATCGATGTAGGAACGCACAGTATGAGAGCTTACCCCCAGGGAATCCGCCAGCTTTGAAGCGTTTAATAGAGAACCGTGAATGTGGGCACACATTTTCCAAAAGCGGCCAAGTCGGGCTGGCGGCATGCGGAATCCGAGCATCCCAATGTCCCGCTCGAGAAAAGTTCGAATGAAGTCCTGCCGCCACTCGAAACTGATATCAAGATCTTGCGCGAGATAACTCCTGGGGAACCCGCCTCTAAGCCAGAGGCGCCTGATATCGTCCTTCTGCGCGTCCTCAAGTTCTGAAAGAAGAAACGGAGTTAGATCAAGATAGGCAATTCGTCCTGCGAGTGATTCCGAGCTCTGACGTATTAAATCGCGTCCTGCCGAACCTAAAATTAAGAACTGAGCATTTCTTGCGCGTTCATCTATGATACTTCGAAGAATTGAAAAGATTTCGGGGGCCCGCTGGATTTCGTCGAGACACACCAGGTCCTCATTGTGCAAACTGAAAAAGGCAAGGGGATCAGAGAGTTTTGCCAGATCACCGGGATTTTCAAGATCCAGATAAACTGATTGACTGAATTTTTTTACTATCTGACCGGCCAATGTTGTCTTGCCGCATTGCCGCGGCCCCAGAATCGCTACAGCCG
>CBDUUO010000030.1:0-14405 GCA_965370395.1 uncultured bacterium | reverse complement strand
AAGACCCATTTTTCCAATATTCCAGCATTCCACCATTCCAATTGGGGCGAAGCCCTAACTTGGTAAAGAAATAGATTCGATTATTTTATGAATGAAACTAGTTCAGGCAACTCCACCATTCTTCAAGTTGAAGACCTGAAAAAATACTTTCCCATTCGGAGAGGATTTTTCCAACATGTCACCAGCTGGGTCCGGGCAGTGGAAAACGTATCCTTTATGATCAAGGGGGGCAAGACGCTGGGTCTGGTGGGTGAAAGCGGATGCGGCAAAACAACGGTTGCCAGGTTGATCTTAAAGCTCTTAGAAGCAGATGAGGGCAAAATTATCTTTGACGGACAGGATATTACCGATCTTAGCGAAGCAGAAATGAAGCCCTTGCGTAAAGAAATACAGATTATCTTTCAGGACCCTTACGGCTCTCTGAATCCACGAATGACCGTCGGGCAGTCCATCGCTGAGGGGCTTAAAATTTCCGGCATTGATAATCGCTCAGAGATACAACAGCGCCTCGAAAAACTCCTGAAGATGGTCGGCATGTCGCCGGCCAACAGCGATCGTTTCCCCCATGAATTCAGCGGCGGTCAACGCCAGAGAATCGGCATTGCTCGGGCATTAAGCGTTGAGCCCTCACTGGTCATTTGTGATGAGCCCGTATCGGCATTGGATGTATCGATCCAGGCCCAGATTATTAACCTTTTAAAAGATCTGCAGGAACAGCTAAACCTGAGTTACCTTTTTATCTCCCATGATCTAAATGTGGTGGGCTATCTTTGCGATATGGTCGCCGTGATGTACAAGGGCCATATTATGGAATATTCGCCGGCCGACGAGCTTTTTGATCATCCGATTCACCCCTATACCCATCTGCTGCTTTCCGCCATTCCGGACTCCGAACGAAGCGATATAAGTGATATGAATACAATGGGAGATGAGCCTGCGGACACCCTGAATCCACCTGACGGGTGCAGCTTCCAGGATCGTTGCCCGCTGAGCGAAGGCCGCTGTAAACAGGACGAAATTGATTTCGAAAAAGTCGGCGAAGATCATCTGGTTCGTTGCTGGAAAGTCGCCAAAGACGACACCTATCAGCTTTTTTCCTGATTGGGAAATAAAAAAAGGACCTGCCCGGTGCATTCATGAATCCCGATATATCTGCCAAAGAATTACGTCAATTGATCCGCAGCCGCAAGTGGACCATCCCCACCAGCGGGGCGGCCCAGGGCTGCGTTCAGGCCAACCTGGTAATGCTGCCACACGAAGAAGCATTTAATTTTTTGCTGTTTTGTGTGCGCAATCCAAAACCCTGCCCGATCTTAGATGTGCTGGAAGCCGGGCAAGCTGAACCCACAATTGCACCCGGTGCTGATCTGCGAACCGACCTGCCCCGTTATTGTATTTTTGAAAAGGGTCAAATCAAAGAGGAAGTGGAAGATATCACCGCGGTATTCAATGAAAACATGGTGAGCTTTCTTTTGGGATGCAGTTTTTCTTTTGAAAACGCCATGCTGGCAGCCGGTTTACCGATACGAAACATGGAGGAAAATAAAAATGTTTCGATGTATATTACCAGCATCCCCTGCAAACCGGCCGGTCCATTTTCATCTTCACTGGTGGTGACCATGAGACCCATGACGCCCGAACAGGCTATCCGTGCAGTTCAGGTAACCACCCGATTTCACCTGACCCACGGTGCCCCCATCCATATGGGCCCTCCTGAAACAATCGGCATCAAAGATCTGAATCGACCGGAATTTGGTGATCCGGTAACCATTCGGACCGGTGAAATTCCCGTATTCTGGGCATGTGGCGTGACATCTCAATTGGCCGCCACCTCCATCCCCCTCCCTCTTGTGATCACCCATGCACCGGGGCATATGTTTGTTTCGGATCTGCGCGACGAAGATTTAACGATTTTATAATTCACTACAGCTGGCTGGTATTTTATCAATTTAATCCCCGTCCGCATCCTCAATGATTCCAATATATTCTAAAGACCATTATCTAAAGATCCGCGTAATGTCTTATTACAGCTTGACAGCTCTCTATGATTTCTATATGGTTTCTGAATCCTAATCAGAAATTAATGCCGCCAAAAAAGCCGTTCATAAATGTCTTCAAAATCTGGTGTGTCCTGAAAGCTATTGCGTGCGTGTAACAAATTCATAATAATTTTAATCTAATAATTCACTTGGCAATTGCAGTTAACCCTTAAGTCTATCTCATAAAAGGAGGTATAATGATGAAATCAGTATTTAAATACGCAATGATAGTATGGGTACTCCTGTTCATCATCGGCCTGATCGTACCTGCAGGTGCGCTGGCCGCAAAGGAAATTAAAATCGGCGCCATCTATCCGTTGACGGGGGGTGCCGCAGCGGCCGGCCGAGAGCTGCGCGCCGGTGCGGAGCTGGCGGCTGAGATTGCAAACAATGTCATGGCCGACATCAATATGAGCATGGCCAAAAACGGCGGCATTAAAAGCATGGGTGGTGCCAAAATCACAATCATCTTCAAAGATCATGAAGGTAATCCCACCCTGGGTGCCGACCTGGCCAAGAAATTGATTCTAGATGACAAAGTGGACGGCCTTCTGGGCTGCTACCACAGCTCGGTAACCAAAACCGTCAGCGCGGTGGCCGAGCAGCACGGTGTTCCGATGATCAACGGCACATCCACTTCTCCGCCGCTTACCCAACGCGGCTTCAAATGGTTCTGGCGCACTACCCCGCATGACAAATGGTTTACCAAGGACCTTTTTGAACTCATCAAGGGTCTTTCCGAAGGCAAGGTGCGGGGCGTCAAGGCTGTCCCCAAAAATGAACTGGCCAATATCGCTTCAGCCTGTGAAAAGACCGAATGGGGCTCCAATGTTTCGGATATGATCCTGGCCTGGGCGAAGGACTACGGAATTAATGTTAAAAAATCCTTGTTGTATGCCAAGGAATCGCCGGACCTTTCCAGTGAAGTTCGGTCCCTGAAAGCATCCCGCGCCGATATCTTGCTGTTTGCTTCCTACACCTCTGATGCCATCCTGATGGTCAAAACCTTAAAAGCTCAAAAGGTGAAGCCTAAGATTATCTGGGGCCAAGATGCCGGATTTGAAAAGCCTGAATTCCGCAGCACCCTGGGTGACAGCATTGTCGGCATATTAACGCGAACCGTATTTCTACCCAAAGTGGCTGAGCTGAAACCCGTATCCGGTCAGGTCAACAAACTCTATAAGGCCAAAACCGGTAATGATTTAGGGGGAGCTTCTGCTCGGGCTTTCACCGGGCTGCAGACATGGGTGCATGTGCTGGAAAAAGCGGGTTCTACCGAGCCGGCCGATATTCAGCGCGCAGCCAATACCATTAATATTCCGGGGGCGGAATTGGTGGTACCCTGGGCCGGAATTAAATTTTCCACCTCAGGGGATGAAATCGGCCAGAATACGCTGGGCTCCGGCCTCGTCGGTCAATATCAGAAAGGGCCGGACGGCAAACTCGTTCTGGAGATCGTCTATCCCTTTGATGTCGCTTCCGCCGACATGATCTATCCCTTCCCGCAATTTTAAGTCGGAACCAAGATCGATCGCTCATCTCCCGTCCCTTTATTTTCACATAAAGGGACGGGACAGGATGAGTATAATCTTTCTGGGAAATTATACATAACAATGGATATTCTGCTAAGTTCAATAGTTGCCGGCCTTCTGTTCGGTATGGTGCTGGCCATGGTGGCATTGGGTCTGACGATCATCTTCGGCGTCATGGATATCATCAACTTTGCCCATGGAGAATTCCTCATGATCGGCATGTATACCGGTCTATTGACGGCTCAAGCTACCGGTTTGGAACCGCTGCTTACCTTACCGGTAGCGGCTGCCGTTGGCTTTCTGTTGGGCGTTCTTTGTTATTATGGTTTTATTAAATTTCTGTTAAGAGGCCCCATGATTGCCCAGTTGCTCGGCACGTTTGGACTGATGTTGTTTTTGCGGAATATGGCCCTGCTGATTTTTGGCTCAGAGGATCGGGCGCTGCATCACGGGGTGCTGGTGGGAAAAAGCTTTGATATCGGGATGGGGATCATTCTTCCGGCCACCAAATTGGCTGCGGCAGGGTTGTCCGTGGTCGCCTTTTGGGGGGTCTGGATCCTTATGAACCGGACCAAAGTCGGCAAAGCATTGAGAGCCACCGCTTTGAATGCCCAGGGTGCTCGTTACATGGGGATTTCCACCGAACGGATGAATGCCTTGGCCTGGGGCATCGGCGGCGGTACGGTCACCGTTGCCGGTGCGCTGATCGTTAATTTCTGGTCGGTAAATCCGTTTATGGGGCTATTGTTTACGATGATCGCGTTTGCCATTGTGGCCCTGGGTGGTTTTGGCAGTGTGCCCGGAGCGTTTTTTGCCGGACTGGTTATCGGCATGATAACTGAAATCCCGGGGTTCTGGGACTTTTTCACCTACACATTCAACCTGGACTGGATGGCAAATGTTCCCATGACCTCTCTTAAGTACATGTGGGTGTACCTGGCCTATTTTGTGATTATGGTTCTGCGGCCCAGGGGATTGTTTGGATGGAAACAATAAAAAACGCTTTTGATTTTTCGGATTTTCCGCGTCTCGATTTGATTATCGCTGTCCTAGTCCTCGCTTTTTTGCTGCTCTTTCCTCTCTTTCCATTTTCAGCCTTTGCTATGGCAACCATGATACAGTTTCTGATGTTTTCCATCTATGGCATGGGCTGGAACACCATTGGCGGCTATGGCGGTCAGGTAGATCTGGGCAAGGCCCAGTATGTGGGAATCGGGGCCTACACAACGGCTGTGATGCTGATTCGCTGGGATATCCCCTTCTGGGTATCCATGCCCATCGGGGTCTGCTTTGCTGTGGGATGGTCGTTTATCATCGGTTATCCCCTTTTCCGGTTAAAAGGTCATTATTTTGCCATCGCTACAATCGCCACATCCCTTGTGCTCAAAGACCTCTTTGAGGTCTGGGACTTTGTGGGCGCGGCAAGAGGGCTGGAGATATCCCCGATCAAATACCCGCCACCGGATTTTCTAAGGCTGATTTTCAAAGAAGATATCTACTATTACTACGTCATCCTGGGTTTTTTCATCATAGGCATTATTTATATCAACTGGTTTCGCAAATCTCGCCTGGGATTTCAGCTGCGTTGCATCAAAGATAATGAAGAGGTGGCCCAATCGTTGGGTGTCAATGTGCGCTGGGCCAAGGTCAAAACCTATGCGATTGCCACGGCTTTTGTCAGTGTGGTGGGCTCCTTCCACGCGTGTTATATTAAGGCCATTGAGCCTGAAGATACCATGAGCCTTACCATTTCCATCCTTATCGCGCTGATGGCCATGCTGGGTGGGGCCGGGTCATTGTGGGGACCTATCATCGGGGCCGGTATTTTGATTCCTCTAAAAAGCTATCTTAAGGAGTGGCTGGGCGCATCAGCCGGTCTGGTTGGAATCGATTCGATCATTTACGCTCTAATCATCATGCTGGTGTCGGCGTTCGAACCCAGAGGAATATGGGGCATCATTGAAAAGGCACGACGGAGGAAGCGCAAGTAATGGCATTACTCGAAACAATCAGTGTAACCAAGGATTTTGGCGGGTTAAGAGCCAACGACGACATATCTTTTTCTCTGGATAAGGGGCAGCTGCTTGGATTGATCGGACCCAACGGGGCCGGTAAAACCACGCTGTTTAACTGCATATCGGGATTGTACCCGATCACTTCAGGTAAGATTATCTTTGATGGTGAGGACATTACCGAATTTAAAGCCCATAAAGTCGCTTGGCGCGGCCTGGCTCGCACCTTTCAGGTTTATGTCGCGTCAGGGGATCTAACGGTAGAAGAAAATGTCATGGTGGGTTGTTTTATGCGCACCCGGTCCCGATCCGAAGCCAAATCGCGTGCGGATGAAATTTTAGCATTTATGAAGCTGCGAGATCTGACCGACTACCTGGTTAGTGAACTACCGGCGGCTGCCCAGAAGCGGGTGGCCATGGCGACCGCGCTGGGTTCGCGCCCCAAACTGTTGCTGCTCGATGAAGTTGCTGCCGGTTTGAATCCCAGCGAAATCGAGGATATTATGGCCAGCATTAGAAGTGTCCACGAGGAAATGGGCGTCACGGTGATGCTGATTGAACATGTCATGGAATTGGTGATGAAAATCAGTGATCGCGTTATTGTATTAGATTATGGTGAGAAAATCGCAGATGGCAACCCGGCCGAAGTCGCCAAAGACCCCAAAGTTATCAAGGCCTATCTGGGTGAGCGGTACGTAAAAGAACATGCAGAGGAACTGGCTTGATGAGCAAACCGATTCTTGAAATTGAGAATATAAAAGTGCGCTATTCCGGCTTGTCGGTGCTGCAGGGTATTTCGCTGAAGATAAATTACGGAGAAACCGCCTGTGTACTGGGATCCAACGGTGCCGGCAAATCAACCCTTATCCGGGCGATAATGGGAACCCAGCCGGCCTTTGAAGGTCGCATTCTTTTTAAAGGCCGGGAAATCCAAAAAGCAAAAACCGAAGAAATTGTGCGCATGGGCATTGTGTGTGTGCCCGAAGAAAAGATGCTTTTCAGTCCCCTCTCAGTTGAAGAGAATCTCTATTTAGGCGCTTATGTCTTGAATGATCCGCAACAGATTCAGCAAAATCTCGAATTCGTCTATCATCTGTTTCCGGCCCTCAAACAGCGCCGCAAACAGCCCGCCTCCACCCTTTCCGGCGGCGAACAACAGATGGTGGCCATCGGCCGCGGCCTGATGTCCCGACCCCATATTTTGATGCTGGATGAGCCCTCGTTGGGTCTGGCGCCGCTTCTGGTGGACGAAGTTCTGAATACCGTCCGAAAACTAAAAGCAGAAGGCATCACTATCCTGCTGGTGGAACAAAACGTTCGTGAGGCCCTAGATCTTGCCGATCACGGATATGTCCTGCAGACGGGCCGCATCGTCGGTGAAGGCTCAGGAAAAGAGCTTTTAGAAAGTAATATGTTTAGGAAAGCTTTTTTAGGAATTTGAGCAAGCTCAAAGGTTATTGATCTTGCTTTCCATTTCTTCTAGCGCGCGATGCGCCTCCTCCAGAGATATGGCTGCAAAGTGGACTTCATCACCGGGCTTAATTTGTCCCAGTAAGGGAAGATCGGCGGATGCAACCGTGGCAATTTTGCGATAGCCGCCGGTAACGGTTTCTCCCAGAATAATGATGGGTTTGCCGTCTCCCGGAACCTGAATGGATCCCGAAATAAGACCCTCCGATATGATCGATTCGGCCGTATGGCTTTTTCTGGCGATTTCCGGTCCATTCAGCCGGATGCCGGTCCGGTCGGATTGGGG
The DNA here is from genome assembly GCA_965370395.1 of uncultured bacterium. Taxonomy (GTDB): domain Bacteria; phylum Desulfobacterota; class Desulfobacteria; order Desulfobacterales; family JAHEIW01; genus JAHEIW01. Next base: position 7,066 of record CBDUUO010000030.1, on the reverse strand, counting down.
CGAAACCGCATATAAAGAATTCGTGAAGATACGCTTACCTTCGTCCGTAAAGTCGCCGTCCTGCGGCCCCCAAACAATTCTCAACGTCCAGGTGCCGGGATATTCCGGAATCCATTGGGGTCTAAGTTCACGGCCTGCAGCCGCCAATTTCAGCTGTGGTGATTCGACATGCAGCACATCCCCCTTTTGAAGCGGTCGACCCTCGAAGCCGCCAAAGCCGGCAGGAAGGTTGGTGGACAAGCTGCCCAACAAAGCCAACACCTTGAGTTTACCGCCAAATGCCACATAGGCACGACAGCCGCTCTCAGGACCGGCAAAGGAAAGAATCTCATCTTTCTTCAAGACATGCGAACGCCACATTTCAAGGGGACGTTGATTCACCTGCGGTCGCAGATTCGCACCGGTAACGGCGATACAGACATCGTTTAAAACTTTAAATCGCAAGCCCATCAAGGTGGTTTCTAAACAGGCTTGATCCTCGGGATTGTCAACCAGGCGGTTGGCGATACGCAATGAAAAAGAATCCAGGGCACCGGAGGGAGGCACGCCATAGCGGCCAAACCCGAAGCGTCCCAGATCCTGGATAGTGGTTTGCAGTCCGGGAGACAAAACCTCAATGCCCTCTACGGCCGCCATCTTAGCAACTCCTTTTCCGTAATGACAAAAAATTTAACCCGATCACCCATTTCTAAAAAAGAAGGCGGTTTTCCCTGGGGATCAAATAAACGCACCGGGGTTCTGCCGATGATTTGCCAGCCGCCCGGGCTGGCGACCGGATAAATTCCCGTCTGCTTTTGGGCGATGCCAACCGATCCCCTGGGAACATGGGTTCGCGGCGTTTTCCGACGGGGTGTTACAAGCTCATCGGGAACCTCACCCATATAGGGGTAACCCGGCATAAAACCGATCATATATACCTGATACGTAGGCTGAGTATGCAGCCGGATGACGTCTTGCGGTGTCATTTTATGGTAATCTGCAATCCACTCCAGATCCGGCCCGTATTTATCACCATATACAACCGGAATTTCAACGGTTCGCGGGTCCGGCAGCCGCGCATCATCCAAGGCATTCCAGATCGCATTCATCTGCGATTCCAGAGAATCCAACGAAATTACCAGCGGATCATATACGACCATCAATGATCGATAGCTCGGAACAAGATCTTTTATTCCTTTTATGCGGTGGCCTTTTGTTCCAATATATAGCTCGCGGACCTTTTGGTTTATCTGGGGACTGATGTCATCACCCAGTTCCACAAGAACGGCGCGATCTCCCATTATTCGAAATTTAGGTTTACTGTATAACATAACGGTTCAAGTTGAAGGTATGTGAGCATTTTAAGGAGGCCCTTAACGAAACTATTGCGCTTTAGATAGGTTCTGATTCCGTTTCACAGAAATGTAGCAGGGGGTGTAATCTCTATCCCCTCTTCCAGTAAAGATTCTCGGATATTTCTAACCAGCTCCAGAGCCGCCGGGTTGTCTCCATGCACGCAAATGGTTTCAGCAGCAAGTTCGATTTCGGTTCCGTCGATACAAACGACTTTGCCCCCTTTGACCATTTTTAAAACCTTTTCAGCCACCAGTTCATGGTCTTGAATTACCGCACCCGGCAATTTCCGGGAAACCAGCGTTCCGTCGGGATTATAGGCGCGATCGCCGAAAAATTCAAATGCAATGCGGATTCCATGCCGGGCGCCAATAGCCTCCAGATCTTGCCGCCAGGGTCCGGCCATCACAAACAAAATGAGCCCGGAATCAACGGCGGCAATGACCTCAGCGATGGCATCCCAAATTTCCATATCCTCAACCGCCATATTATAAAGAGCGCCATGCGGCTTAACATGCTGCAGGGCCATTCCCTGTGCGGCGGCAAAGGCCTGCAGGGCTCCCATCTGATAGGTAACATAATCTTTGATTTCATCCAGTGAAGCATCCATTTTCCGCCGTCCAAAACCCATCAAATCCGGAAATCCCGGATGAGCCCCCGGTGCCACGCCATATTCCTTGGCAATCGCAATGGTGCGTTTCATAACGGTGGGGTCGCCGGCATGAAAACCGCAGGCAATATTGGCTGAACTGATTAACGGAATGATCTTTTCATCCAACCCCAGCTGATAATTTCCGAAACTCTCACCCACGTCGGAATTCAAATCGATTTTATTAACCGCCATAACTGTTACCTCCCCATCGGCTCAATTTTATCGTAATGAAAACAAACCCAAAACAACTTTTCTATGCCATAAAAGGAGGGCCATTACAAAACAAAAAAGGGGCCAGGCCTTTGCCTGTCCCCTTTTAACTCTAGCAGAAAAAGTATTTTAGCGTTTTGAGAATTGAAAGCGCGCCCGGGCTCCCTTTTGACCATATTTTTTTCTTTCTTTGACCCGGGGATCGCGTTTGACGAAACCGGCTTTTTTCAGCGGGATTCTCAAATTCGCATCCGTCAATATGAGCGCCTTGGTAATACCGTGGCGTACCGCTCCGGCCTGACCGGCAATGCCGCCGCCTTTGACGCTGACTTTCACGTTAAAGGATCCGGCGGTATTGGTTAATTTAAACGGTTCCAGCAGTTCAGTTCGCAGTGTTTCAACCGGAAAGTATTCCTCTACGGGACGGCTATTTATACGGATTTCACCGTTTCCGGGTGTCAGCCATGTTCTGGCGATGGCATTTTTTCGTTTTCCGGTGGCGTAATAAATGTTTTCTTTTTCCATTGATTTCCTCAAAAATTTAGATGATCGTTTGAAAACCTTTATGAAAATTGTATAATTTCGGGTTTTTGAGCCTCATGCGGATGAGTTTCTCCGGCATACACTTTCAGCTTTTTAAACAGCCGCCGTCCGAGCTTGTTTTTCGGCAGCATTCCCTTAACAGCCGAGCGGACAAGTTCCTCCGGCTTTTTTGCCAGAAGTTCTTTTGCGGTCATTTGTTTAAGACCGCCAATATATCCGCTGTGGCGGTAATATATTTTCTGATCCATCTTGCGGCCGGTCAGGATGATTTTTTCGGCATTGACGACGATCATCCAATCGCCGGTGTCTGCGTGGGGCGTAAACTTGGGATTATGTTTGCCTCGCAATCTCTGGGCCACCTGAGTCGCAAGCCTGCCAAGCACAGCCCCATTTGCATCAACAACGTACCATTTCTGCGGGTTGTCCGAACTTTTAGCGCTAGACGTATATTTTTTCACCTTTGTGAACTCCTCATATTAAAGAATCCGCAGAATTTAAGAAAAATATCAGGTTATGTCAAGAAAAAAATAGAACAGGCCCTTTACAATCTCATTTTTTTAATTTTATTATTCATTATATTTTAAATTTTTAAAAAATGACGGTTTCGCAAAAAGTCCCTTTCGATGTCATTGCGAGCGTAGCGAAGCAATCTCATTTGCGTTAACTGCTTGAAATCATGAGATTGCTTCGTCGCTTGACTCCTCGCAATGACCGACGAAAAGACTTTTTACGTGATCATCAAAAATAAATCGGGTTAAAAAAATGGAAAAATTTGAAATCGAGGTAAAATTTTATCTGGCCGACATTGCACGCATGCGGCGCCGCATATTGGAACTGGGTGCCGAATCGAAGGGTCGTGTCTTTGAGAACAATATTCGCTATGAAGATGAACACAACACCCTGATAACAAAAAAATCGCTTTTGCGTTTACGCCAGGATGAAAAAGTCATTCTAACCTATAAATACAGCCCTCCGGTTGCGAGCACGGAATTTAAAGTCTTCAATGAACTGGAGGTCGAAGTCAGCGATTTTATCACCATGAATCAAATTCTGGAAAGGGTGGGTCTCCACCCTGAGCAGACATACGAAAAATGGCGCGAAACCATTATCCTGGATCAGACAGGGTTTTATCTGGATACCATGCCCTATGGAACTTTTTTAGAAATCGAGGGTTCCGAAAAAGATATCCGGAAATATGCTTCCAGACTCGGTTTGAGCTGGCACCAGCGTATACTGCTGAATTATCTTGAAATATTTGAATTAATAAGAAAAAAACTAAACCTAAAATTCAAGGACCTCACATTCAAAAACTTTGAAACCGTCAGGATCGACATCGCGGCGTTGATAGATAAGCTGGAAGCGGGCGATCTGATTCCCTAAAAAACAGGCGGCGCGCTATTTAAAGAATTAAGGGGATCATCACTGGGAGGCGTTTCACCGGAAGCCACTTCACTTGTTTGCGTTTCACCGGAAGGTGTTTTACTCGAAGACGTCTGAGCAGAAGTCGCATCCGATGAGGTCAGAGGCGCCGGGGGCAATTTTACCGAAAAGTCCTTTTCCAATAATAACTGCCCGCTTTTGGTAAATACATAGACCGCGGCGGTTTGAAACTGATCTGAATGGTTGGGCGCTTTGGATGTAAAGCTCATCGTGCGAAACCGCTGTATTGAAAAACTTTTGCCACGCCTTCCGGTTGGTTTACCTCCCGCAAGAGCCACTGCCGGCATCACCAGCCATTTGTCTTTTTGAAGATCATTGCCCTTTAATACGACGACAGCATGACCGGCGACCCGCTGGGGTTCCGCGCTGGTATTTTTTATTTTGAACCGGGCATTTAGGTTTTTGTTTTCCGATTCACGCGAGACCTTAAAGTTTTCCACAGCCACGCTGATAACCGATCCGGCTTCATCCGTTTCACCGGGTGCGGGTTTGGGTTGGGCAGCTCGCGGGACAGACGGTTTCTTTTGATACGATTTGAGCGGCTTTGGTTTCGACGCCACCTGAGGCGGGGGAGCTGCCGGTTCAGCGGCCTTCATTTTTCCCTGAATTTGCCGATCCCCGGCAACGTTTTCTTTCGCCTTTGCTTCAGCCCGCACCAGGCGGGCCATCCAAATTTCTTTTTCATGGCGCAGCTTCTCTATTTGTTTTTCTGAATTAGCGAACCGTCTTTGCAGGTTTTTATTTTGTTTAAGGGTCCCTATATTTAGAAAAAGAAGCACTGCCACGAAAACGATAGCGAGGAAAAATAAGGACCCGGCCCCAATCACAATGGCTTTAAAACGCTTTAAAGTGACCACATTGCCGTGATCACCGATGAATAAGACCGTCCAGCGCCTGTCCGCATCAGGACGTTTTGATTTTTTGAGGTTATGAATGTTCATGATATCGTTACCCGTATGGGATCTCCCTTTTCGGCCTTCAAATTTTCTTTGGCATTACCACCGTTTACGGCGATTTCCAAATAGCTGCGACTGCCAATTAGCGCCAGCGGCGCAGCCGGCGCTGCATCTGTGTAAGTATTCGACAGGCCGGAAATCACAAAGGAACCGATACGAATTTTCGGCCGTTTTAGAGCGCCCGTCTGGCAAAAAGCGGTCAGACTGATTGAATCGATATTGGTTATTAAGTTCCCGAAACGATCAATCGATACGACCTTTCCGATAAGTTCGCCGATTTCAGAAATGCGGCAGTTCAGGTCCGCTAGGCGCACAATGTCCTTAACATTTATTCTGGCTCCAAGCTCATCAAGTTTTGTCCCGCAGCTAACATGTGCGCCGACCGCTGCGAAAATATCCCGCCCATGAAATGTGGAACTGAGCGGTTCTAAAAAATAATCGGAGTTGCCTACACGGATAATCGTATCAGATTTTTCCGCATTCAGCAAAAGGGTCAAAACACCATTATCCGGAGCAATAAAGAAATGTTCCCGATGGCTGACGGCCAGAATGCTGCGCTGGCTTCCGACACCCGGATCGACAACCACAATATGGACCGTCCTTTCCGGGAAAAAATGATAATATGACGGTAGCAGATAAGCGGCCTGATGAATATCCTGTGGATCTATCTGGTGGGTGATATCAACAATCGACACCGAAGGGCAGACCGAGAGCATAACACCTTTCATAACCCCAACGTATTCGTCATCGGTGCCAAAATCCGATAAAATGGTAATTACAGACATAGCAAGGCTCCGTGTTCCGGGTCACGTGTTGCGGGTTAAAAGCGCATCGTACCGCTTTAGAATCATCACCTCGCAACCCGTAACGCGCAACACGCAACTTATTTTTAACTAAACAGCTTTCCCTGCACACGAAATCCCAGATGTTGGTATGCAGCCTCAGACGCTTTTCTACCGGATGAGGTTCGCAGAATAAAGCCAATCTTCAATAAATAAGGCTCGACAACATCCACCAGCGTATCAGATTCTTCCTGTAAGGTAGCTGCAATAGCCTCAATCCCGACAGGACCGCCGGTATAAAATTCAATAATGGTTTTCAAATAACGGCGGTCAAGATCGGTCAGCCCTCTTTGATCAACTCCCTCCAATTCAAGGGCACCTTCGACCGTCGATTGGCTGATGACGCCGTCGGCCCTGACCTGGCTAAAATCTCGAACGCGTTTAAGCAGTCGATTCACGATTCGGGGGGTCCCCCTGGAACGTTTGGCAAGTTCGAAAGCGCCCTTGGTATCAATTTTTACATTCAGTAATTGGGCTGAACGCCTGGCAATTTTAACGAGATCATCATCGTTGTAAAAATCAAGACTTCTAAAAATAACAAAGCGATCTCGCAACGGCGCCGATAGCAGCCCGACACGCGTAGTGGCGCCAACCAGTGTAAACCGCTTCAACCGGTAGCGATGGGCGCGTGCATGCACCCCTTTATCAAAAATGAAGTCAATGGCGAAGTCCTCCATGGCCGGATACATAAATTCTTCAACCGCTTTGGGTGTCCGGTGGATTTCGTCGATAAACAAAATGTCGCCATCTTCAAGATGGGTGAGGATGCCCACCAGATCGCCGCCTTTTTCAAGGGCCGGTCCGGAGGTTATCGTAAGGTTGCCTTGCATTTCATGGGCGATAATGTGAGCTAACGTCGTTTTGCCAAGACCCGGCGGGCCGTGAAATAAAACATGATCTATGGGTTCGCCTCGCTCCGTAGCGGCCTGGATGGCTATTTTTAATGTTTCAACGACTTCTTCCTGTCCAACATATGCTGAAAGCTGTTCCGGGCGCAACGACAGGATATCGGGTCCCTGATCTTCCGGCAGTGCAGCTCCGGAGATAGCCTCTTGATTATCAGAAGAATATTTAATCACATCGTCAGACAT
>CBDUUO010000029.1:0-14606 GCA_965370395.1 uncultured bacterium | reverse complement strand
AAGATTGCTTCGTCGCTAAGCTCCTCGCAATGACAGATTATTGGAACAAATTTTTCACAACCGCTATAGCAAAAATTTTAGGCGTATAAAAGTTGGCTTCGAAGATTCGACACACAGTAACGGATTGGAAATACTGGATCAATTAGACATTGAGCCAATATGGATTGGACTTTGGTCCAATGGGAGTAAAAATGGCAAACAGTCTCTACATCGCGGCAGTGGCGCCCAGAAGCGGCAAATCGGTCGTTGCCCTTGGGATCATGGAGATGCTTTCACGACGCATCCGCAAAATCGGGTATTTCCGACCGGTTATTCCCTCAAGCCAGGCACCGGATAATAATATCCAACTCGTCAAAATCCGTTATAATCTGGATCTGACATATGAAGAGATGTATGCCTATACCCATGAAGAAGCCCGTAACTTAGCTGCCGACGGGAAGACAGAAACGCTTTTAAAGAATATTTTAAATAAATACAAAGCGCTGGAAAATAAATGCAAATTTGTCCTCTGTGAAGGTACGGATTTTACAGGCGTGGGATCCGCCTTTGAGTTCGGCTTTAACGCCGATGTGGCCAACAATCTGGGTTGCCCGATTCTGGCGCTGGTCAACGGACGCAACAAATCACCGGATGAAACCGTTGATACCGTGCAAGTCTCACAGGCATCATTTGAAGAAAAAGGGTGTACGGTCGTAGCGACCATTATTAACCGGGTGGATATCAACAGGATTTCTGCGGTAAACGATCAAATCAAAAAAATGGGCCTGGAGGGAGAACCGATATACGTTCTGCCGGAAGAACCCAGCCTTGGAAAACCAACGGTGGGAGAAATCGCTCGAAACCTTAACGCTCAAACTCTGCAGGGTGAACCGAAGGTATTAAACCGCGAAGTGCATGACTTTAAGGTTGCGGCGATGAATCTGCCGCATTTTCTGGATCACATCGAAGACGGCGATCTCATTATCACTCCGGGAGACCGGGCCGACGTAATTCTGGGAAGCCTGGCCACCACCGTCTCTGAGACTTACCCGAACATTGCCGGATTGCTTTTGACCGGGGGATTGACACCTGAAGATTCGGTTCAACGCCTGATCGAAGGCTTTAAAAAGTATTCACCGATTCCGATTATCAAGGTCGACACCGACACCTATACCACCGCCATGAATGCCAGTGTCGTGCGGCCGGAGCTGACACCTGAAAACGACCGCAAAATCGCCGCCGCCCTGGGTGCATTTGAAACCCATGTAAATATCGAAGCGCTCGAGAACCGTATTGATGTGGTGCATTCCAGACGGGTCACGCCGATTATGTTCGAATATAAACTCATCGAAAGAGCCAAGGCCGATCGCAAACATATCGTCCTGCCGGAAGGTGAGGAGGAACGCATTCTACGCGCCAGTGAAATCCTTTTGCGACGCGGAGTTGCCGACATCACCCTGCTGGGAAATCCGGATGAAATAAAAAATAAAATCGGCATATTAAGTCTAAACTTGGACGAAATTCAAATTATTGATCCACTGGTCTCCGATTTGCGCACAGACTTTGCCCAAACCTATTATGATTTGCGCAAGCACAAAGGCATATCTGAAGAAATGGCCGGCGACACGGTAACCGATGTCAGCTTTTTCGGCACGCTGATGGTATACAAAGATCTTGCCGATGGCATGGTGTCCGGCGCCATTCACACCACCGGCGAAACCATTCTGCCGGCTCTTCAGATTATTCGCACCCGTCCCGGATTTTCGGTGGTTTCCAGTGTTTTTTTGATGTGCCTGGCAGACCGTGTTCTGGTGTATGGCGATTGTGCGGTCAATCCCGATCCGAATGCGGAACAGCTGGCGGAAATCGCCATCAGTTCGGCTGAAACCGCTGCCATTTATGGAATCGAACCCCGCATTGCCATGTGCTCATATTCGACCGGCGAATCCGGCAAAGGTGAAGAAGTGGATAAGGTGCGGCAGGCGACCCGCATCGTCCGAGAGCGCCGGCCGGACTTAAAGATTGAAGGCCCCATTCAGTATGACGCCGCCGTGGATGCCGGGGTGGCCAGGACCAAACTGCCCGAAAGCGAGGTTGCCGGCAAGGCCACCGTTTTTATCTTCCCGGATTTAAATACCGGCAATAACCTGTACAAAGCCGTGCAGCGTTCTGCCAATGCGGTAGCCATCGGGCCGGTTCTGCAGGGATTGAAAAAACCGATCAACGATCTGAGCCGCGGCTGCACCATTCCGGATATCGTCAACACTGTCGCCATCACAGCGATTCAGGCACAAGCTGTTGCCGTTAAATGAACGGCAGTCAGTGGTCAGTAGTTAAAGGTTACAAGCAATGGTGTCAGGTGTCGGGTGTCGAGCACACGTTATATTGGTTTGATTGGTTTAATTCGTTCAATTGGTTCGGTTTAAGCCAACCAATTCAACCAATGAGACAAATAAAACTAATTTAACAAGTCCTTAGTACCTTGAACCTTTGAACCCTGAACCCTTGGAGAAGAACATGAAAATTCTCGTAATAAACTCAGGTTCCTCCTCCATTAAGTACCAACTCTTCGACATGGCCGCCAAGACCGTGCTGGCGTCCGGTGTTCTGGAACAAATCGGCGAGATCCAAAGCCGGCTTACCCATCAAACCCGCAACGCTCAGGGTGAAATGCATGAAATCGTGAAAACCGATGCGGTGGCCGATCATCAGGCGGGATTTCAGCTGATCGGAACCGTTCTGAGTGAATCGGGCGCTGTTCAGGATACCAACACGTTATGCGGGATCGGCCATCGGGTGGTGCATGGCGGCGAAGAATTTAGAGAACCGACATTGATCAATGACAAGGTAATTGAAACCGTTCGCCGGCTGAGCCCCCTTGCCCCGCTGCACAATCCGGCCAATCTGACGGGTATTGAAGTGGCCATGCAAAATGCGCCGGATGTGCCCCAGGTTGCCGTATTTGATACCGCCTTTCATCAGTCGATTCCGATTTATGCCTTTCGCTATGCCATTCCGCAGGATCTCTACGAAGCGCATCATGTGCGTCGCTATGGCTTTCATGGCACATCTCATCATTATGTCGCCAAACAGGCGGCAACGTTAATGGACCGGCCCCTGAATTCACTCAATCTGATCAGCCTGCATCTGGGAAACGGTGCCAGCGCTGCTGCCGTTAAAGCTGGAAAAAGCATTGATACCTCCATGGGCATGACACCGCTGGAAGGATTGATCATGGGAACCCGCTGCGGTGATATTGATCCGGCAATCATTTTTTACCTGAAACGAAAAACCGGCCTGGCAAGAGATGAAGTGGAAACCTTACTTAATAAAGACAGCGGCCTGAAGGGAATCTGCGGTGTCAATGACATGCGGCAGATTGAAGAACTCGCTCAGGCGGGCAATTCCCGGGCCCGGCTGGCAATCGAAATGGTTTGCTACCGTATCAAAAAATATATCGGCGCCTATTATGCCGTTCTGGGCCGGCTCGATGCGCTTATTTTTACAGCGGGAATTGGTGAAAAGTCTCCTTTGATTCGGGCCGATGCCTGCCGGGGACTGTCGCATCTGGGTATAGACGTGGATCCTGAGAAGAATAACCAGAAGTCAAAAAAAGCATTTGAAATTCAAACGCGGGGCAGCACCGTCAAGGTCCTTGTTATTCCAACTAATGAGGAACTCGAAATTGCCGAACAGACGCTGGCGTGCATTCAAAACTTATAAACTTAGGAGCGTCCCCATTTTCACATTTTCATGCACCAATCATCGAATGTGTGAAAGCGCATGCCCCAAAGAAGTATCCATTACCCATATTGGCCGCTTTAATCGGGAGTTTTTGAAAGCAGCACTGTTGAATAAATCTTTGCCTTTTTGCGAAGACTTGACGATCGATGAGCGGGGCTTATATTACATCAATGTATCGAAATGAAATCCAGTACCTGTCTTTAATATTTCTTTAACACAATGCGGCTAAACAGCAGGATTAACCTGTAAGGGGAGTATCAGAAAGGCGGGTTTATGAAAATTGGAATTGTGGGTTGCGGGTTTGTCGGCAGCTCGGGAGCCTTCGCCATCGCGCTCGAAGGAAAAGCCAACGATCTGATACTCGTTGATCTGAATGCAGACCTCGCCAGGGCACATGCCGAAGATATCCTGCATGCCACGCCTTTTAGCCAACCGGTAAGGGTTGCCGCCGGTGATTACCCCATGCTTAAAGGCGCTGATATTGTCGTTCTGGCCTGCGGTGTCGGGCAAAAACCCGGTGAAACGCGCCTGCAACTGCTGGAACGCAATGCCCAGATTTTTCAAAATGTCGTGCCCCGGGTCCTCGAATACGCACCGGAAACCATTCTGCTGATTGTCTCCAACCCGGTCGATATTATGACCGAGGTGGTCACAAAAATCTCAAATCTTCCTCACGAGCGCGTGATCGGATCCGGAACCATTCTTGATACGGCACGTTTTCGTACCCTCCTTGCCGAACATCTCAACATCGCCCCGCATTCGGTGCATGCCTATGTTTTAGGCGAACATGGTGATTCGGAAGTGTTGGCCTGGTCTTCCGGCAAAGTCGGCGGCGTGCCGCTTGAAGAATTTGCAGAACAAATCGGCCATCCCATATCGAATGAAGACAAAGCCAGAATCGACGATGGTGTGCGCCAAGCGGCCTATCGGATCATCGAAGGAAAAGGAGCCACCTATTATGGTATCGGTGCCGGCATCGCCCGAATTGCCAGAGCCATCGGAGATGACGAGGGTGCTGTGCTAACCCTTTCGAATGTCGAAGGGTTTGGTGGTGTAAGCCTTTCCCTGCCCCGGGTGCTGAAAGCCAAAGGGATCGAGGCCACCATTCAGCCAATGCTTTCAAATGAGGAGGCCGAAGCGCTAAAAAGAAGTTCTGAGATATTAAAGGAAGCCGCCGCCGAACTTAATCTTTAGTAATCGTTCAGCCTGATAAGTCCAATTTGTCCCATGAAGAGAAAATGTACAACAATAGCAGTTATCGTGCTGGGTAGCCTGGGTCTGATTGCTCTTTGGGCCGGCGCTGTTCCGGCGGCTGAGCCGGTAACATCTGACGCCGAGGCTTTTCCCCGCAGCGTGGAGAGCTATAACGATACGGATGCCGTTAGCATTTGGTCGATTTTGAAAAATCGCGTTAAAGAGGAGCCCTTCAATCTGATTGCCACCTTGATTTTTTTTCTGGCCATCGTCCACACGTTTATGACCGGCAGGTTCATGGCGATAGCTCACAAATGGGAACATGCGCACGCTGAAAAAATCAAAAGCGGCGAAGCGAATCGCGATTCGGTCCACCACGGGGCGGAATTGTTTCATTTTTTAGGTGAAGTCGAGGCGGTCTTCGGTATCTGGGCCATTGCGCTGAGTGTGGCCATCATCGGTTTTTACGATTGGAAAACCATGGTGAATTACATCAGCTACAAGGTCAATTATACCGAGCCGCTGTTTGTCGTGGTCGTCATGACCCTGGCGGCCACCCGTCCGATTTTAAGACTCACGGAAACCATCATCCGCAAGATCGCCAATCTGCTCGGCGGTACGTTGACCGCCCAGTGGCTGACCACCCTGACCATCGGCCCGCTTTTAGGATCGTTTATCACCGAACCGGCCGCCATGACCATATCCGCCCTGGTACTGGCCAGAATTCTATACGAGCTTGAGCCCAGTCAGCGGTTTAAGTATGCCACCCTGGGTTTATTGTTTGTCAACATCTCGGTTGGCGGCACCTTGACCCACTTTGCCGCCCCGCCGGTATTGATGGTGGCCAGCCCCTGGGAATGGACCACGCTGCACATGCTCACCCATTTCGGTTGGAAAGCCATCCTGGGGATTCTTGTTTCCAACGGGCTGTACTTTCTGGTGTTCCGCAGGGAGATGGCCAGGCTGGAGGAAAAATCCATGCTGGTGCGCCTCAAAGATGAAATTCAGGAAAAATATTTAAAACGCATAGACATGGATGCCCGATTCCAGGAATTCGTAACGGCAGTCGATGGTGAACAGGGCACGATAGTCGCGGTCGATAAGCAGATACAAAAGGTGGCGGAAGAAGTCAGAAAGCGTCTGGAAAAACGCTACATCCCGGAACTGCTTGATAAAGGCATCGATCAGGATTTGGTCCGGCAGGCGTTTCAGCAGCGGTTTGAAGAAATAAAGCTGCGCGCCATGCGTCGGGGGCTGCCCGCGCTGCTGGCACCCGAACAACGGGGAACGTTCATGGATCCTGATTGGGACAAGCGCGACGATCCGGTACCGGTATGGGTGACGATCGTGCATGTCTTTTTCATGGCCTGGACGATTCTGAATGCTCACCACCCGGAACTGTTTATCCCCGGCATGTTGTTTTTCCTGGGTTTTGCCCAGGTCACCAAGCCGTTTCAGAATCGTGTGGATCTCAAGCCGGCGCTGCTGGTTGGATTCTTTCTGGGCGGGCTGGTCATCCACGGAGGAGTGCAGGGCTGGTGGATTGCGCCGATTCTGGGCAATCTGGCCGAAATTCCATTGATGCTGGGTGCCACCATACTGACGGCCTTCAATGACAACGCGGCCGTTACGTTTTTGAGCACCCTGGTGCCGGATTTCACCGACAGCCTCAAATATGCCGTGGTCGCCGGAGCGGTGGCCGGCGGCGGCCTGACCATCATTGCCAATGCCCCCAACCCGGCCGGCGTTTCCATTTTGAAGAAATATTTTAACAATGAGGTGTCGCCGGGCGGAATCCTGGCCGGGGCCGTGGTCCCGACAGCCATTGTGTGGCTGATCTTTCTGGTGTTTCGCTAATACGGGTAGCGATTGAATATTTTCGATTGAAGATTGAATATTTAAGGTCCGGCGGATCAATTTTAAATAAAAAGATTGAATGTGGGAGCGGCTTCAAGTCGCGACAGTTGAATTCGCGGCTGGAAGCCGCTCCCACAGAGAGTTTATCTAATGGCAACTTGAACTTTCCAGATAAGCAGGTTAGTTAATTTAATGGCTTTCATCTTTAAATAGTCAATATTCAATAGTCATTCATCAATTCCAACAATAGTCAATTCTCCGCCTTCGGCGGATCCGGATTAGGTATTTGACATCGCTAACCATGAAAGGATTTTGAAAATGGCAAAGACAGATTCCAAAATTGAAAAAGTTGTTGCCCGGGAAATTTTAGACAGCCGCGGCAATCCAACCGTGGAGGTCGAGGTCAGCCTGACCGGCGGCGGAAAAGCCCGGGCCGGGGTGCCGTCGGGTGCTTCTACCGGCGCCCGCGAAGCCATCGAGCTGCGCGATGGTGACAAAAAGCGATTTAACGGCAAAGGCGTTCTCAAAGCTGTCGAAAACGTCAATGGAACGATTAATGCGAAGATCAAGGGCCTGGATGCCGCAAATCAGGCAGAAATCGATGACATCCTCATCGAACTGGATGGCACCCCCAATAAAGGCAAACTGGGCGCTAATGCCATCCTGGGGGTCTCGATGGCAGTTGCCCGGGCAGCAGCGCTGGCCTCCGCCCTGCCCCTGTACCGATATCTGAGTGGCAATGCTGCCGGCCGGCTTCCGGTTCCGATGCTCAATATTATGAACGGCGGGGCCCACGCCCGCTGGCAGGGTTCGGATTTTCAGGAGTATATGGTTGCGCCCTATGGCGCTGAAAGTTTTCGGGAGGCCCTGCGCTGGTCGAGTGAAATTTATCAGGCACTGCGCGCGGTGTTAATGGAAGCGGGTCATCATGTCGGTGTTGGCGATGAAGGCGGCTTTGCGCCCAATGTGTCTTCCAATGAAGAGCCCCTGCAGCTGATTGTCAAAGGCATTGAAAAAGCCGGCCTCAAACCGGGCGCTGATGTGGGAATCTCTTTGGATCCGGCCGCCAGCGAGTTCTATGAGGACGGTAAATATAACCTGCGTACTGAAAAACGCACCTGCAGTTCGGAAGAGATGGTGGGTTACTACCAGAAGCTCATCGACAGCTACCCGATTTGTTCTTTAGAAGACGGCTTGGCGGAAGATGACTGGAGCGGCTGGCAGACCCTCAATCAGCGCCTGGGAGACAGTGTTGAACTCATCGGAGACGATCTTTTTGTTACCAACGTCGAGTACATTAAACGGGGCATTCAGGAAAATTGCGCTAATGCAGTCCTGATCAAACTCAACCAGATCGGGACGCTGACTGAAACCGTTAAAGCAGTTCAGATGTGCCGGGAGGCCGGCTGGGGCGCATGTGTCTCCCACCGCAGCGGCGAGACCATTGACAGTTTTATCGCTGATATGACGGTGGCCCTGGATACCGGCCATTTGAAGACCGGCGCACCCTGCAGAGGCGAACGGGTGGAGAAGTATAATCAGCTGCTGCGCATCGAAGAAGACCTGGGCGGTGAAGCTAAATATGCCGGCAAGAATGGTTTCGTGCGGCCGGTGCGGTTTTAAAATTTGACAGGATTGATTTTCTTTTTGACAGGATTAACAGGATTAATTGGATTTTTTTTGTTTTTTGGCTTTCATCAGGAAAGCCAAAAAGAAATATCTGAAAAATCCTGTAAATCCTGTCTAATAAAAACTGCAAACGCACCTTTCGTAACATCAAAATGAGAAAGACCTGAGAAATTGAATATGGAACCCTTAAAACAGGCAAAAAATTTCAAAGGGCCTGAAGGGCCGGTGGTTCTGGCGATTTTAGATGGTGTCGGTATCGGTACGTGTGCGGAAGGCGATGTGGTCAGCCGGGCAAACACACCCACATTGGATTGGCTCGCTCAAAATGCCTTGAACGCAAAGCTCAAGGCCCATGGCACCGCCGTGGGCATGCCCTCGGATTCAGATATGGGCAACAGTGAAATCGGTCACAACGCCATCGGCTGCGGGCGCGTTTTTGACCAGGGTGCCAAGCTGGTGAATGAATCCATCGAAAACCGTGCGCTTTTCGATGGAGGCGCATGGAAAGAATTGATCGAAAATGTAATCGGCCACAATTCCAGGCTTCATTTTATGGGCCTTTTCTCAGACGGCAACGTCCACAGCCATATCAACCATCTGGAAGCGCTGCTGACTGAAGCGAAAAACGAGGGCGTTAAAAAAGCCTGCGTGCATATTCTTCTGGATGGGCGCGATGTACCGCCGACATCTGCTTTGGAATATGTCGATCGGCTCGAAAATTTTCTGTCTGATCTCAAACAAAATAACGAAATCGATTTTGCCATTGCATCCGGCGGCGGTCGCATGAAAATAACCATGGACCGCTACCAGGCAAACTGGGACATGGTTGAACTGGGATGGAAAACCCATGTTCTGGGAAAAGGCAGAACATTCGGATCCGCCCGGGAGGCGATTGAAACATTGCGTCAGGAGAACCCGGATGCCATCGACCAGGATCTTCCCCCGTTTGTCATCGGCCGCAACAACAAACCCCTGGGACCCATTGAGGAAGATGATAGTGTCATATTTTTTAATTTCCGGGGCGATCGAGCGATCGAGATCAGCATGGCCTTTGAACAAGAGGAGTTTGACAAATTCCCCCGGGGGCCCAAACTTAATGTCAAATATGCCGGCATGATGCAATACGACGGTGATGCGCTGATTCCGCAAAAGTATTTGGTCAACCCACCGGGGATTGATCGCACCGTTGGCGAATATCTGGTCAAGGCCGGTGTCAAACAGCTTGCCATCAGTGAAACCCAAAAATTTGGCCATGTGACCTATTTTTTCAACGGTAACCGCTCCGGCAAGTTTGACGAATCTTTAGAGGATTACATCGAAGTACCCTCTGACATCGTCCCCTTTGAGGAGCGCCCCTGGATGAAAGCCGCCGAGATTACCGACAAAGTCGTCGAAGCCATCTTGGGCGGCAAATACGATTTTATCCGGCTCAATTATGCCAACGGTGACATGGTCGGGCATACGGGTATCCCCCAGGCAGTTGAGATTGCCGTTGAAACCGTCGATCTGTGTATCCGTCGACTTGTCAAGGCTGTAAAAAAAGCCAATGGTATTCTGGTTGTTACGGCGGATCACGGCAATGCGGATGATATGTATGAGTGCAACTATAAAACGGGAGAAATCATCTATGACGAAAAAACCGGTGACCCCAAGCCGCGAACGGCCCATTCACTGAATCCGGTATTTGCCTATGTGTATGAACCCACCGGCAGTATAAAAATAAAGCTTTCAGACCATGATGATCTGGGTATCAGCAGCCTGGCGGCAACATGTCTGACGCTGCTGGGTTTTGAACCGCCGCAGGATTATACACCGAGTATCGTTGAAATTTTTGCGTAGTGTTATCAATGGAGCTAAAGTAAGTCTGTTGTGGCCAATTATTTAAATTAGGGGGTTTCGCTCCAATTGGAATGTTGGAATGCTGGAATAATGGAACAATGGGTTTTGGGATAATGGATTGATGATAAAATGGCAACATTCATTTTTGTAAAAAAAAATTAAGAAATGGATGGCAGCCTTTAACATATCAATATTCCATCATTCCAATATTCCATTATTCCACCCCCATGGTAAATTTTGAGGTCTAAGAATAATTTATATTTCCCGCTATCAGCGGAATGAAAATCTAAAGACGTTTGATAAAGACAACAAGGAGGTGAAGTATGGCAACAACAATCGGCTTAATGGGCTTTGGAAGAATCGGGAGAAATCTCTTTCGAATTCTTTACCAGAGCGAAGACATTAAACTGGCCGCCATCAGTGACATTGCCGATCACAAGGCACTGGAGTACCTGTTGCGCTTTGATACAATTCTGGGGCCTTTCCCAGATGAGGTCAGCATCCAGGAGGGCAATCTCTATGTGGTCGGCCGCCAGATTCCCATGCTTTCTGAAAAAGAGCCCGGAGATGTCCCCTGGGGAGATCTGGGAGTGGACACTGTAATTGAAGCCACCGCCCAGAATCGGACCCGGGAGGACTTTGAAAAACATCTGGCGCAGGGCGCTAAACGCGTAATCCTGTGCGTACCGCAAAAAACGCCACCGGACATCACGATTGTCATGGGGGTCAACGATGACCAGCTAAAGCCGGAACATCGGATTGTTTCCAATGGGTCCTGCACAGCGCATTGTGCCGCACCGGTGATCAAGATCCTGCACGAGGCCTTTGGTATCCAAAGAGCGTTTTTAAGTACCGTTCACGCGTATACCAATCAGCAGCGTCTGGCGGATGTGCCTTCTGAAGACAAACGGCGCGGTCGCGCTGCAGCCGAAAATATCATCCCCCAGGAAACCAATGCAACCCAGGTGGTCACCGAACTGATTCCGGACCTTGCCGGACGGCTGAGCGGTGCCTCCATGAACGTACCGGTTCCCAACGGGTCCGTGGTGGATTTGGTCTGCTGGCACGAGAAACCGGTGACGGAATTAGCGATAAATGAGGTGATCCGAACCGCGGCAGCTTCGGATCATTGGCGGGGGATTCTGAACTTTGAGGATGATCCCATTGTTTCCAGTGATATTATTCACAGTACGTACTCCAGCACTTTCGATTCTTTGGCAACAATGGTCCAAAAAGAAAACGTTTCCAAAACCCTGTCCTGGTATGACAATGGCTGGGGGTACGCCCATCGGGTGGTTGATTTGATTAGAAAGTTTATGGAAATAGATAAGGAGGCAGCATAATGGCTATTCAAGTTGGCATAAATGGCTTCGGTCGCATCGGCCGGAGTGTATTTCGGATCATCAGTGATCGCGAAGACATGGAAGTGGTTGCGATCAACGACTTGTTTGAAAACGAACAGCTCGCTTACCTCCTCAAATATGATACCGTCATGGGCATTTTTGATAAGGAGGTAACTGCGGAAAAAGACGCCATGACCGTCGACGATCAACGGGTGGTGATGACCGAGCAACGCGATCCGGCGCAGATCCCCTGGAAGGATTTAGGCGCTCGGTTTGTGATCGAATCCACCGGTGTGTTCCGCAATCGAGAACCGCTGGAAAAACATATGGCAGCGGGGGCAGAAAAAGTGATTTTGACCGTTCCCGCAAGGGAAGAAATCGATGCGACCATTGTGATCGGGGTCAACGACGAAGAACTCAAACCGGAACACTGTATTGTTTCCAACGCATCCTGCACCACCAACTGCCTGGCACCGATCGTCAAAATCCTGGATGATGAGTTTGGCATTGAGGAAGGTTTTATCACCACGGTACACGCCTACACCAATGACCAGCGCCTGGCGGATGTGCCGCATAAGGATTTTCGCCGCAGCCGGGCGGCCGGTGAAAACATCATTCCAACAACCACCGGAGCAGCCAAGGCCGTGGGTAAAGTGTTGCCCCAGCTGAAGGGCAAATTGGATGGATTGGCCATGCGGGTTCCGGTGCCGGACGGCTCGATCGTGGATCTTGTCTGCAGACTGGGCAAAAAAGCTTCCCGCAAGGATATCAATGCGGCGGTTCAGGAAGCTGCCAAAGGACCCATGCAGCGTGTGGTCGAATACAGTGAGGCGCCACTGGTATCCAGCGATATCATCGGCAACACGCATTCGAGCATCTTCGATGCCCTGTCGACCGACTCCCAGGAAGACGGCTATGCCCGCATTGTTTCCTGGTATGACAATGAGTGGGGCTACTCGAATCGGGTTGTGGATCTCATAGGAATGCTGGCGGCAATCTCTTAGATGGACTGAGTTCTGAGGTCTGAGGACTGAGTGGTTCCGCGAAAGCAAAGAAATGGTTAATTAGCCACGGACCCACACAGACTCACACGGACCTTTTGTTCGGCCGACCACGTCCGCCTCGCCTGAGCGGCTCGCGATGGCGGGCAGGCATTGGCCGAACAAAAACTGTCAATCGCTTCGCGATTAGAATAAATATGTGCTCAATTAACCTTATGAGATGGATTAAATTCATTTGCCTGAAAATACGTCTTAAAATGGTTTGATATGTCTGTGTATGTCTGTGTGGGTCCGTGGCTATTAAAAATATATAAGATTTAGGGGAGATGGTATGAACAAACTGACCGTTGAGGATTTAGATTTAAAGGGCAAACATGTTCTGATGCGGGTTGATTTCAATGTTCCGCTGGAAGGCGCTAAGGTTGCCAACGACAAACGCATTCGCGCCGCCCTGCCGACCATTAAATATATTATCAACGCCGGCGGCAAACTTATCCTGATGTCCCACCTGGGGCGCCCCAAGGGCAAGCGTGTTCCGGAGCTGTCGTTGGAACCCTGCGCCACGGTTCTCAACGCGCTGCTGGGTAGAAAAGTGGGATTTGTTGATGACTGCATCGGAAAAACCGTTGAAGCTGCCGTTGAGTCCCTCGACGAGGGAAATATCCTCCTGCTGGAAAATTTACGGTATTACAAAGAAGAAACAGAGAATGATCCGGATTTTGCAGCCACACTGGCCAAGCTTGGCGATGTTTATGTCAATGATGCCTTTGGCACCGCACACAGGGCCCATGCATCAACCGAGGGTGTCACCCATTATATTTCTCAATGTGCAGCCGGTTATCTGCTGATGAAAGAGTTAGACTATCTGGGCGGCGTCCTGGCAAATCCGGTTAAACCATTTGTTGCCATTTTAGGCGGTGCCAAGATATCCGGTAAAATTGACATTATTTCCAACTTGCTGCCCCGGGTCGATAACATCATCATTGGCGGGGGAATGACGTATACTTTTTTTAAGGCCCAGGGAAAAGAAATCGGAAAATCCCTGCTTGAAGAAGATAAAATTGACCTGGCCAAAAAACTCCTGGCACAGGGAGGCCAAAAAATAATCCTTCCCATTGACTGCAAGGTTACGGAAACTTTTGATTTTGATGCGCGTAAAATCGGCCCGCTTAAAGACGTTGCAGCCGATGCGATTTCGGCAAATGAATTTAGCCTGGACATCGGACCGAATTCTATTGAAAAATTTCGGTCGATTATCAGCACCGCAAAAACGGTTGTCTGGAACGGCCCCATGGGGGTTTTTGAAATTGAAAAGACCGCCAAAGGAACATTTGCCGTCGCACATGCCCTGGCAGATGCAACCGCCAACGGGGCCACCACGATTATCGGCGGTGGAGATTCCGCTGCGGCGATTGACCTGGCCGGTGTGGCCGACAAAGTCTCCCATGTATCCACCGGCGGAGGGGCATCACTGGAGTTTATGGAGGGTAAGGTGCTGCCGGGAGTGGCGGCACTGACTGATAAATGATCTAAAATGCCTAAATTGATCTAATCCGCCAGAGGCGGATAAAAGTGACTGAAGTTAAAAACGATCTGCAGCCGGAAATCACTGAAGTACCGGAGCTATACAGATTTTAGATTTCGGATTTTGGATTTAAAAACAGTTGCGGCAATTGAACCTTAAATTCGAGCCTGTTTCAATCCGCAATCTAAATTCCAAAATCCAAAATTGAGGTGACTCCAATACTCCATTGAGAACTTAATTTACATTGATAACCCGATTGAACGGAGGATACTATGGCGGACACAAAGCATTACACCGAACTCGGCTTGGTAAACACCAAAGACATGTTTAAAAAGGCGATGGAAGGCGGCTATGCCATTCCGGCCTATAACTTTAACAATATGGAACAGCTCCAGGGGATCATCATCGGATGCGCGGAATCAAAATCACCGGTGATTTTACAGGTGTCCGGCAGTGCCCGAAAATATGCCGACCCGACATTTCTGCCATTTATGG
>CBDUUO010000028.1:0-14700 GCA_965370395.1 uncultured bacterium | reverse complement strand
TTGCTGTCCCTTATAAGATTCTGATCTGCGAGGACGAGTACGAAAAGTATCAGATTAGATCGCAGGCTGACCTCTGACATCTGTTTTCTAACCTCTGAACCTCTGAACCCAGAACCTTTGAACCCTGAACCTTTGAACCCTGAACCTCAGACAACAATATTGACCAGCTTCCGCTTGACGTAAATAACCTTTTTTATCACTCTGCCATCTATAAATTTCTTTATGCGTTCATCTTCAAGAGCGATCTGTTTGATGGTCTCTTCATCGGCATCGGTCGCCACTGAAAACTTGCTTCTCAGCTTGCCGTTGACCTGAATCACAATTAACAGGTCATCCTTCTCGAGGGCCTCTTCCAGATAAGAAGGCCACGGCGCCAGCAAAATACTGGAGGTATTGCCCAGCGCTTCCCACAGTTCTTCGGTAAAATGCGGTACGATGGGTGACATCAGCAGTGCTAAGGCTTCTATGGCAAATCGCATCACCGGAATCTGTTGCGGATTGCCCTCGGTTTCTTCGATGGCGGACATCGTGTTAAACAGCTCCATAACGGCACTAATGGCCGTATTAAAATGGTAGCGATCCTCGATGTCCCGGGTAACCTTCATTATGGTTTGGTGCGTTTTTTTATAAAGATCCCTTACGGCATCGTCCAGAGCGGCGGGGCTGCCGTCAAAAGGAGCCGCATCCTTTACCCGATCCATCCACCCGGTCGTCAGGCGCCACACTCTGTTTAAAAAACGGAAACCGCCTTCAACTCCCTGCTCGCTCCATTCCAGATCCCGTTCAGGCGGTGCGGCAAACAGGCAAAAAAAGCGGGTGGTATCCGCCCCGTATTTTTCCAGAAGAGTGTTCGGATCGATGACATTCTTTTTGGATTTGGACATCTTTTCAACACGGCCCACGGCCGCGGGCTCGTCACAATGGGTGCAGTAACGATTGGCGTCGACAATTTTCACTTCCTCGGGAAGCAGATAGCCATGTTTGGGACAGGAAACGGTTTCTTTGCAGACCATCCCCTGGGTCAACAACCGCGTGAACGGTTCTTTAAAATTGACCAGTCCCTGGTCGTTTAGAACACGGGTATAGTACCGGGAGTAAAGCAGGTGCAAAATGGCGTGCTCAACACCGCCGATATACTGATCAACCGGCATCCAGTAATCCACCGCCTTGGAATCAAACATGCCCCGGTCAAAATCCGGACTGCAATAGCGGTCGAAATACCAGGATGATTCGACAAATGTATCCATGGTGTCGGTCTCACGACGCGCATTCGGGCTACTGCATTGGGGGCAGTCCACCTTTACAAAGGAATCCAGCTGGGGCAAAGGAGACTTGCCGCCTTCCTGCAACTCAACATCTTCCGGCAGCACAACCGGAAGATCCTCTTCCGGAACCGGCACAACGCCGCAGGTGTCGCAATAAACGATGGGGATCGGAGCGCCCCAGTAGCGTTGCCTTGAAATGCCCCAATCCCGCATTCGAAAACTGATTTCTTTTTGACCCCGATTTTTTTTCTCCAGAAAACCGGCAATTTCTTCCATCGCCGTTTTATTATCCAGGCCGTCAAATTGACCGGAATTTACCATAATGCCTTCACCAACATAGGCTTCAGACAACTTTTCCGAATCCAGGTCTTCATCCGGGGGCTTGACGACAACGATAATGTCCAAACCGTATTTTTTGGCAAAATCAAAATCACGTTGATCATGTGCCGGTACGGCCATTACCGCACCGGTCCCGTATTCCATCAGGGCAAAGTTGGCCGTATAAATCGGCATGCGGGCGCCGTTTAAGGGATTAATGCAATGGACACCGAGAAATACCCCTTCTTTTTCATAGCCTTCCACAGCTTTGTCGGATCGGTCCTGCAGCGACATGCGATCAACAAACTCCATCACCTGCTTTTCCTGAGGCGTTCCCCTGGAAAGTTCAACGGTCAGCGGATGTTCCGGCGCCAGGCACATAAAGGTTGCACCGCAAACGGTGTCGTGGCGGGTGGTAAATACCGGGATGACGATATCCCGGTCTTCAACCGCAAAGCGAATTTCAGCCCCGAAACTTTTACCGATCCAGTTTTTCTGCATGGTGGTTACTTTTTCCGGCCACCCGGGCAACTGATCAGAATGCGCCAGCAAATCGTCGGCATAATCTGTGGTGCGGAAAAACCATTGCCACAGTTTTTTCTGGCGAACCTGCTGACTGCAGCGCCAGCACAAACCGGCTTCTACCTGCTCATTGGCCAGAACCGTCTGACAGGACTCACACCAGTTCACAAACGATTCTTTGCGATAGGCCATTTTTTCCGCGTACATTTTGAGAAAGAGCCATTGCTCCCATCGATAGTATTCGGGCCGGCAGGTCGCAATCTCCCGATCCCAGTCATATGAGAAGCCCAGCGTTTTCAACTGAGAACGCATAGCATCAATATTGGCATATGTCCATTTGGCCGGGTGGGTATGATTTGCGATGGCAGCGTTTTCAGCCGGCATGCCGAAGGCATCCCAGCCCATGGGATGCAACACATTAAACCCGCGCATTCGCTTGTAACGGGCCACAACATCGCCAATGGTATAGTTGCGGACGTGTCCCATATGAATCTTCCCGGAAGGATACGGAAACATCTCCAGAAGATAGTATTTTTCTTTGCCGGAATCTTCTTTGACTTTGAAGAGTCCGGTCGACTCCCAGTAAGCCTGCCATTTGGGTTCAATTTTTCTTGGATCGTATTTCGCGTCCATTACGGCTACCTGCCTTATTGCGAGTTCACTAAATAAAACTTCCCCGAAGCTCATTTCCGAACCTCAGGGAAAAATTTCCGCCTATTTTTCCATGCCACAAAATGATAACAATAACAAGACTGTCAGTCAACTCCACGGAAGGACGGCCAGCAATTCTCGGTGAGATACCAGATCGTTGAGATTGCTTCGCTTTGCCCCGCCCGCCTCGCCTGCCCTCGGCCATGAGCTCGGGCCGAATGGCTTTCGATAAACTCAAGCCCTGAGCCTGTCGAAGGGAGCGGCTCGCGATGGCGGGCAGGTCGCAATGACCCGCGAATGTTTCATACTGTCATTGCGAGCCTGCGACGAGCTCAGTCGAATCGGAGCGTGAGCGACGAAGCAATCCGATGCAAAGCATTGTCCCGAGCGGAGTCTAGGGATCATTTCACCAAGAATTGCTGAAGGAGGTCGGGTTGCAAAATTATGATGACTTAACGGCCGTAGATTTCCGGCTGAGAAATCGTTTGACTTGTTATTGACAATTGCATATTCAGGCACATACAACAGTTAGGGACTCCGCCCCAATTGGAAGGTATTTCTTTATGAGCATAAAAATCCTTATTAATGCGATTGATCCGGAAGAATGCCGGGTCGCCAAGGTCAAAGCAAAGAATCTGGAAGAATTTTATATCGAAAGCGCTTCCCGGGAAATCACCCAGGGCAATATATATAAAGGAACGATTTCACGAATCGAGCCAAGCCTTCAGGCGGTTTTTGTGGACTACGGTGCCGAGCGGCACGGCTTTTTACAGCGCCATGAAATACACAGCGACTATTTTCAAGAAAGTGAAGGCGGAGCCCATTCAATAGAAAAGATGGTCAAGCGCGGGCAGGAAGTTATGGTTCAGGTCACCAAGGAGCCGTTTATGAAAAAGGGCGCCATGCTGACAACTTACATCTCTTTGGCAGGCCGCCACCTGGTATTGATGCCCGGCAGTGATAACCGCGGGATTTCTCGAAAAATCGATGATGAAAATGAGCGCAGTCGCCTCAAGGATTTGATGGATAAATTAAAGCCCCCGGAAGGTTTCGGTCTAATCGTCCGGACCGTTGGTGTAAACTGCACCAAAACCCTCATGTCCCGCGATTTAAGATACCTGCTTCGTCTTTGGAAAAACATCAAAAAAAGCGTAATTAAGGAACCGGCGCCGACACTTCTTTATCGGGAAAGACACCTCGTTCTAAGGTCGATCCGTGATTACTTTACGCCGGAGGTGGACGAAATTCTAATCGATGATCCTGCTGTATTCCAGGAAGTATTGGACTTCATCAAAATCATTTCCCGCAAACACCATAAAATCGTCAAACTATATAAAGGCGCCATGCCTATTTTCACTCAATTTGGAATCGAAAACCAGATTGCGACCATATTTGAAAGCCGGGTCACTTTAAAATCGGGGGGATCCATTGTCATCGAACAAACCGAAGCCCTGGTGTCCATTGATGTAAACTCCGGCAAATCCACTCATGAAAAATCGATCGAAAAAACAGCATTTCTCACCAACTTGGAGGCGGCTGAAGAAGCTGCCCGTCAGCTCCGGCTAAGAGACCTGGGCGGCCTCATTGTCATTGATTTCATTGATATGAAAGAGCCAAAGCACCGTTCAGAAGTTGAGCGCCGGCTGCGCAGCTTTGCCAACGAGGACAAAGCCAAAACAAAAGTGGGGAAAATTTCAAGATTCGGGATGCTGGAAATGTCCCGCCAACGGATCCGACCTTCGATCGAATTCGGCAGTTATCATCCCTGTCGGTACTGCCGGGGAAAAGGACTGGTTGCATCCACAGAGACCCTCGCAGTCGGCTTTCTTAGAAAACTCAGTTTAGAAACCCTTAACCCGGGAATCGCCTCCGTAAAAGGGGTCGTACCGGTAAATGTCGCCGAATATCTTTTAAACAAAAAGCGCAAAGAAATTGCCGAGCTGGAAGAACGGCGTAACCTGAGTGTCGAAATTGAAGGCGACCTATCGATGACACCGGGAGACAGCAAGTTTATATTTAACGACCAAAAAAATCCTTAGGTCCGTAGAAATTATTTTTGTGCATTATGTGGCAAAAAATTTTATTGGGCTATTTTCCCTATTTTCAAATGATTGAATATTTTCGATATTGACAGCATTTTTATATTGCTGTATCTATCCTCATTTTGATTCGAGATAGCGCTTCAATCATGATAGCTGATGCGCGAGTGAAAGCTGAATTTCTTGTATCTCAAATAAAGGAGGTATTATTTTGATTGATATTGCATATGCACTGGGTGGAGGCGGCGGAGAAGGTGCCGGAGGATTTGGCGGATTTATCCCGATCATCCTGATGTTTGTTATTTTTTATTTCCTGCTAATCCGACCTCAGCAAAAAAAGCAAAAGGATCACCGCACTATGGTATCGAACCTGAAAAAGGGGGACCGAATCATCACCAGCGGTGGCTTGCACGGTCACATAACCGGAATAGACGACACGACTCTAACCGTAGAAATAGCAGACAAAGTACGGGTAAAAGTTGCCCGCTCCAATGTGTCGGCTATGGTTCAGCCAGCTTCCCAGCCGCAACCGGAAAAAAAATAACCCTCAAGAATCCACGGTCGGTTCAATTCGAATTCGATTTACGGTTGTAAAATGGTTGAATGGTTAAACGGTTCGATGAAATGGCTGTTTAAACGTTCAACCATTTGTCTATTTGGAGATTAAATTGCGGTGCAACCTGCAGATACGGTTTGACACCGAAGTGAAAAGTTTTTGCACCGCTAGCTTGTTAATAAAATACCGCCAAAAAGAAGGAAGACACCATTGAAAAAATTTTCATGGAAACTGATTGGGGTCTTTGCGGTTATCGTCGCAGCAGTTATTCATGTGCTCCCGACATTTGAACCGGGTTTATGGCCGCACAAACAGATAAACCTGGGTCTTGATCTTCAAGGCGGAATGCACCTGGTACTGGAAGTCGACACTGCCAAAGCCGTGGAGGGCCAGGTTGAGCGCATTACACAGGAAATCCGGGACCAGCTCAAAAAAGAGCGGCTTCGCAAAGTTTCCCTGAACCGCATCGATGGAAATAAAATATCCGCAACAATTCAAGACCCGCAAATTCTCGAAAAATTTAACGAGCTTTTAAAAGCGGATTTTGATTTTCTGAAGCGCTCCTCGCGGACGGAAAGCGGCACCTCAACAATAATTCTTGAGATAGCCGCAGCGGAAGCCGAAAATACGAAAAGACTGGCGGTCGATCAGGCCCTCGAAACGATCCGCAATCGCATCGACCAGTTCGGCGTGGCGGAGCCCGATATCCGCCGCCAGGGAGAAAAGCGGATACTGATTCAGCTGCCGGGTATCAAAGACCCGGACCGGGCCAAGGATTTGATCGGACGAACAGCGCTTTTAGAGTTCAAACTGGTAGATGATACCCAAGATGTCAATACGGCAGTAAAAGGCAATGTGCCTGCCGGAAGGGAGGTTCTCTATCGGGTAGAAGAGGATGCTGACACCGGCAAAATTACGAAAGTACCCTTTCTTCTGAAAAAGCGGACCCTTTTGACCGGTGCCAACCTGACCAATGCGCGGGTCGACTTCGACCAGTTCAATATCCCTTTTGTGTCCATTAACTTTGACAAAAAAGGGGCGCGAGATTTTGAACGCATCACCGGCGATAACGTAAACAAACGGCTGGCGATTGTCCTGGACGACACCGTTGCTTCAGCGCCGGTCATCCAGGAAAAGATTGCCGGTGGCCAGGCCCGCATTACCGGCGACTTCACGCTGGACGAGGCCAAAGATCTGGCCATTGTGCTGCGGGCGGGTGCCCTGCCGGCTCCGGTTAACATACTGGAAGAACGCACAGTCGGTCCTTCCCTTGGGGCGGACTCCATCCGTAAGGGTCTGATTTCGATGTTAATGGGGGGTATTCTGGTTGTCCTGTTTATGATCGTTTACTACAAAGGCGCCGGGGTAATTGCCGATGTCGCCCTGATACTGAACCTCATCCTGATTGCCGGCGGTCTGGCTGCTGCCGGGGCCACTTTAACACTTCCGGGAATTGCCGGTATTATTTTAACCATCGGTATGGCGGTAGATGCCAATGTGATTATTTTTGAACGAATCCGGGAAGAACTGGCGTTGGGACGAACAGTCCGTGCTGCAGTAGATGCCGGCTTTAAACGCGCCACCTTGACGATTCTCGATGCCAACGTGACCACACTGATCGCCGCCATCGTGCTTTTTCAATTCGGAACCGGTCCGATTAAGGGATTTGCGGTTACCCTGAGCCTGGGCGTAATTGCAAGCCTGTTCACAGCCCTGGTGCTCTCCCGTCTGGTATTTGATTACATCCTGGGAAGCCGCAAGGTTAAAACACTCAGTATATGAGGATTTTTCATGCGATTTATAAAACCTAACATTAACATTGACTTTATTGGCAGAAAAAAAATCGCCTTTTTCCTGTCCATTGCCTGTATCGCCATCAGCGTTCTGTCACTTATTATTCACAAAGGCCCCCGTCTCGGCGTCGATTTCGCCGGCGGGACTCTCGTACAGATAAAATTTGCGTCATCGGTGCGTATAGATGACATTAAATCCGGATTAGGGACCATCGGCCTGGGCAAATCATCCGTGCAGCAATTCGGCCAGCAAACCGACAATGAATTCCTCATCCGCACAGATATCTCCTATGAAAGCGGTGAAGGATTTACAACCGATATCAAAAAAGCCTTGGAATCATCCACCGAAGGTGAGGTGTTAATCCGGCGGGTGGAAATGGTCGGCCCCCAGGTGGGAGAGGATTTAAGGAAGAAGGCATTGTTCGCCATGTTTTATGCGCTGCTTTTTATTACGATATACATATCCGGCCGCTTTGAGCTGAAATGGATGTTGAGCGGCGTGGTGGCTGCCGCCCTTATCGGCGCGGTTTACATCTTCACCCTGTTTAATGTCAGCATTCCGTTTCTGATCGGCGCGGCTCTGATCGTTACCCTGGTCGTTTTCTGGTTTCTGGAATTAAAATATGCCATGGGCGCTATCGTTGCGCTGATACACGATGTCATTATTACCGTCGGCATTTTTTCAATATTGGACAAAGAATTTGCGCTGCCAATCATCGCTGCGCTGCTGACGATTATCGGATATTCGCTGAACGATACCATCATCGTCTTTGACCGCATCCGGGAAAACCTGAGAAAATATCATAAAAAACCGCTGGTATTTATCATCAATCGAAGCATTAATGAAACGCTGGGCAGAACGATCCTGACCTCACTGACAACCTTGGTAGTCGTGGTGACGCTTTTTATACTGGGCGGCGGCATCATTCACGATTTCGCCTTCGCTTTAATCATCGGCATCGTTGTGGGAACCTATTCATCAATTTACGTGGCCAGTCCCATATTGCTGGCCTGGCAGGATCGCGGCAAGAAGTAATACTCAATATTTCAGTCGCCGTAGATGAAGAACCATTACGGTATCGAGACCTAAAACAAAAGAGTAAGCGTTCAGAGGTTCAGGGTTCACGGGTTCAGGGTTCGGACAACCTTGAACGCTGAACCCTGAACCTTTGAACGTTTATGTATGAGATGGACAAACTGTTACCTTGGTTTTGTTTGAAAAACGTTTCGGGAATCGGCAATCACTTATTCAAGCGGCTAATCGACCGATTTAATTTGCCGCAGTATGTTTTTCAAGCCTCACAGCAGGAGCTGCTTGAAGTCGAAGGCATTTCCAAAAGCCAATCGGCTGCTATCCTGAACTATAAAGCACCGCAAAGCATCAAAGCGGAACTCGATCAGGTAAATCAAAAAGGATATAAAATTATAACGCTGGCAGATCCATTGTATCCGCCGCTTTTAAAGGAAATACCGGATCCGCCGCCATTTTTATATGTCTCCGGCAGCCTGGATGGTTCACCAAAAAATATTGCCGTAGTCGGCTCACGCAATGCCACCGCTTACGGCATTTCAACCACGCAGAAACTGTGCGCCGATCTATGCGCACACGACATTACCATCGTCAGCGGGATGGCTGTCGGGATTGACACGGCCGCTCACCAGGGCGCTCTGGCAGGAAAGGGTCAAACCGTTGCCGTTCTGGGTAGCGGCTTTAATAAGATCTATCCATCGCAAAACCTGAGTTTGTTTGAACGAATTTCAGAGGAAGGTGCCGTCATTTCGGAATTTGCGCTGAACACAGAACCTGAAGCTCATCATTTTCCAATTCGAAACAGGATCATTAGCGGCATGAGCATGGGAACCGTAGTTGTCGAAGCCTCTCGCAAAAGCGGATCTCTCATCACCGCACGGCTTGCGGCCGAGCAGAATCGCGAAGTGTTTGCGGTTCCGGGAAGCATTCAATCATTTAAAAGCACCGGCACTCACACCCTGATCAAACAGGGGGCTAAATTGGTGGAAAACGCACAGGACGTCCTTGAAGAGCTGGTTGCCTATATGGATCCGCCGGGTTTGCATGAAGATCGCGCCCAAAATCATACCGCGCAAATACGATCATCGTTGCCGCCGGATGAACTGGCCGTATATAATATTCTCAGTCCGTATCCGGAGCATATCGATAGCCTTGTACGTAAAACACATATCGAGCCTGGCAAACTATTGAGCCTGTTGTTACAATTAGAGCTTAAAGGAATCGTGCAACAGCTGCCGGGAAAATTTTTTGCCATTTTGGAAACATAAACACTTGAGGCGTCGGGGAGTTTTTACCGTCATGCCTGCGGAGGCGGGCATCCAGCTTTTTCAGCAAAACATTTCTGGATTCCCGCCTTCGCGGGAATGACAAGCTTGAAATGAAAAAACTTCCCGACCTCTGAAATACCCGAATCATGCATATGGAAGCTTCCGACTCGTGCAAAATTCAGGTAACAAATTGAGCATAAGGAGAAACCGTGACCAAACCGCTTGTAGTTGTGGAGTCGCCGACGAAAGTCAGAACGGTAAAAAAATACCTGGGTAAAGATTATAATGTGGCTGCAACTGTCGGTCACATTAAAGATCTCCCGGGCAAAGAAATGGGAATCGATATCGAAAGCGGGTTTAAACCAAAGTATAAAACTATTCCTGGAAAGCAAAAAATAATAAAGACTTTAAAACAGGCTGCCGGAGACGCCACCGAAATTTATTTGGCGCCGGATCCGGATCGCGAAGGGGAAGCCATTGCATGGCATACATCCGAAGTACTTAAAAAAAAGGGTCGGAAATTTTACCGGGTCCTTTTCCATGAATTAACCAAAGATGCCATCCACAAAGCAATGGCTTCACCGCAAAGCCTTGACCGTCCGAAATATGAAGCGCAACAGGCCCGCCGGATACTCGATAGACTGGTCGGTTACCAGATCTCGCCATTGCTGTGGCGCAAGGTCAAAGGCGGCTTGAGTGCCGGGCGCGTCCAATCCGTTGCCCTGCGAATCATCTGTGAAAGAGAACGCGCCATCCACGCTTTTGAACCCCGTGAATACTGGTCCATCACCGCACACCTTGAAGGTGAATCCCCTCCCCCGTTTACCGCAAAATTGGCCAGGAAAAATAATGACAAAATTGAAATTCCAAATGAAGAAAAAACCAATGCGATCTTAACGGAACTTGAGGGCCAGGAATTCGTTGTCAAAAAAATTGCTAAAAAAACAATACGCAAGAATCCGTTGCCGCCCTTTACGACCAGTAAACTTCAGCAGGATGCCATTCGCAAGCTGCGATTTTCTGCCAAAAAGACCATGCTGATCGCTCAGCAGCTTTATGAAGGTATCGAACTGGGTCCGGGTGAACCCGTCGGGCTTATCACCTACATGCGCACCGATTCCACCCGCATCGCCAGAGAGGCCGCCGACGAAGCCCTGGGACTCATCCGTGGAAAATTTGGTGACGATTATGCTCTGGAGGCGCCGCGGTTTTTTAAAAATCGTAAAAAAGCGCAAGATGCCCATGAAGCCATCCGCCCGACGTCGGTCTCCAACACCCCTGAGGAAATGGCCCCGTATTTATCAAAAGATCAACTGTCTTTATACCGGATCATCTGGCAAAGATTTGTGGCATCCCAGATGAAACAGGCGCTCATCAATCAAGTTTCGGCGACGATTGAAGCCGGCCCCTATCAGTTTGCGGCCAGCGGGTCAACCGTTAAATTCCCGGGCTTTATGGCGCTTTACATGTCGGTCGACGATGAAATCGCAGATAAAGACCAGAAGAAAACACCGGCCCTTCCAGAGCTGTCGGAAGGGTTGATTCTAAAGCTTCTGCAGTTGGAACCCAAACAGCATTTCACCCAGCCGCCGTCAAGGTTTTCAGAAGCCTCGCTGGTAAAAGAACTCGAAGAGAACGGGATTGGCCGCCCCAGTACCTACGCCAGCATATTGTCTACCATTCGAGAAAAAGAATATGCGGATCTGCAAAACAGATATTTCAGACCGACCGAACTGGGCTTTATCGTGAACGACCTTCTGGTCGAAAATTTTTCGGATATCTTTGATGTGGAATTTACCGCCCGTATGGAAGAAAATCTGGACCGGGTCGAATCCTTGGAAGTCGAGTCTTTAACAATTTTAACCCAATTTTATCATCCCTTTAAAAAGGAGCTGGAAACCGCCGCTGAAGATATGCTCAGTGTGAAAGGCGTGGGATTTCCCACCGGACTCGATTGCCCGGAATGCGGAAAGCCGTTGCATATTAAGTTTGGAAAAAACGGACATTTTCTGGCGTGCAGCGGCTATCCGGATTGCAGCTACTCCAGAGACTACACCCGTGATGAAAAAGGAAATATCCAGCCCATTGAGATATCTTCCGAGGAGGTGGTCGATAAGTCTTGCGATAAATGCGGCCACCCGATGGTTGTCAAGCGCGGCCGCTACGGCGAATTTTTAGCATGCAGCGCTTATCCGGAGTGCAAAAATACCCAATCCTTAAATTCCAATAGTGCCAACCATAAAATCGGTATCAAATGTCCCGAAAACGACTGCGATGGGGATATCGTTGAAAGAAAATCAAAGCGCGCTAAAACATTTTACGGCTGCAGCCGATACCCGAAATGCGAGTTTGCCACCTGGGATAAGCCGGTCGCCCGAGATTGCCCGCAATGCGGCGCGAAGATATTGGCTGAAAAGACCACCAAAAAGGAAGGGACTTTTTTGACCTGTCTGTCAAAAGAATGCGGCTTTAAAGAAAGCCTTTAAAAAGGCTTGACAATAAGATATCATCCTGCTACACAGTAGCACATAGTGGTTGTCAAAAAAACGTTCCGGTATTCAAACGTTTTTTTCTACAACCGTACAATCGTGCACCCGTTTATACCGCAATTCCGTAATTCGGAACATTATTATGGAAAGCGGTATAAATTCAAATTCGTCCAATCACCATGAAAAAAATGATCGCCATTAACAACCTTATTAGCCTGATTCTGGCC
Source organism: uncultured bacterium (assembly GCA_965370395.1). Taxonomy (GTDB): domain Bacteria; phylum Desulfobacterota; class Desulfobacteria; order Desulfobacterales; family JAHEIW01; genus JAHEIW01. The sequence goes on along the minus strand of CBDUUO010000028.1, from coordinate 2,542 downwards.
CTCGTCAGCGGCATAATTATTGTCCGCTGGGGGGCAAGGGGTTGATAATGGCCTGACCGAATCGTCCAATCGAAAAAAACCGTTATCAGCTCCGAGGCTGATAACGGTTTTTTTTTGTGCGGGCATTGGCGTATTCGTACAGTCTAACATTAACGCTACAGAGGTTTTAAAGAGGAAAACTAAAATGGAACTAACCGGTGCACAAATTATGATGGAGGTACTCAAAGAAGAAGGAGTGGACACCATCTTCGGGTTCCCGGGCGGAGTGGTAATTGATATATTTGACGAACTGGCCAGAACAGATATCCGACGCATACTGGTCAGACATGAACAGGGCGCCGTGCATGCAGCCGACGGTTATGCCCGCGCCAGCGGCAAAACCGGGGTTTGTCTGGTGACCTCGGGTCCGGGGGCAACCAACACGGTTACCGGTATTGCGACGGCTTATATGGACTCCATACCCCTGGTTGTTTTTACCGGTCAGGTGCCCACCCAACTGATCGGCAATGACGCCTTCCAGGAAGTTGACATCGTCGGCATCACCCGCCCCTGCACCAAGCATAATTACCTCGTGCAATCCACCGAAGCGTTTCCCCGCATAATCAAAGAAGCATTTTACCTGGCCCGCTCCGGCCGCCCGGGACCGGTTCTCGTTGATATCCCCAAAGACGTCGCCAAGGCAACCTTTGATTATACCCCGATAGAAGAGGTTCGGCTAAAATCATACAACCCGACCTATAACCCGAACATGAAGCAATTGCGAAAAGTGGTTGACCTGATCAAAGAATCAGAGCGGCCGGTAATTTTTGCCGGGGGCGGGATTATTCTTTCCCGGGCTGCCGCCGAATTGACCGAATTTGCCCGCAAAACCCAGAGCCCGGTCACGACCTCTCTGATGGGTTTAGGCGCATTTCCGGGCACAGACCCTCTGTGGCTTGGAATGATCGGCATGCATGGCACCTATCGGGCAAATATGAGCACCAGCGCATGCGATCTTATCATTTCTATCGGTGTCCGATTTGATGACCGCGTTACCGGTAAAACAGATGCATTTGCTTCCCAGGCAAAAATCGTTCACATCGATATTGATCCGACCTCAATCCGCAAAAATATACCGGTGACCATCCCAATTGTGGGAGATTGTAAAATCAGCCTGAGCCACTTGAATGAACTCGTCGAGCAAGCCGGCCTGGACGACATCGCCGGCAAACGTCAAAAATGGTTTGCGCAAATCGAGGAATGGAGAAGCACCACACCGCTGGCCTACAAGCAGGAGGATACAATCAAACCCCAGTTTGTCGTCGAAAAACTGTATGAATTAACAAAAGGTGAGGCCATTATCACGACCGAAGTGGGCCAAAACCAGATGTGGGCCGCCCAATATTATCATTTTGATCAACCCAACCATTTTATCACATCCGGCGGCCTCGGCTGTATGGGATTTGGTCTGCCGGCAGCCATCGGCGCCCAGATTGCCTGCCCCGATAAGCTGGTAATCGATATTGCCGGGGACGGCAGCATTCAGATGAACATTCAAGAGATGGCCACGGCGGTCCAATATTGTCTGCCGATTAAGGTGGCTATTTTGAACAACGCCTATCTGGGGATGGTCCGCCAATGGCAGGAATTATTTTACGACAAACGCTATGTCTGCACGGACATGAATTGTGCGCCCGATTTCGTAAAACTCGCTGAGGCATTCGGGGCAGTCGGTTTACGGGCATCAAAACCGGAGGAGGTTGAAGCCGTGCTCAAAGAAGGCCTCTCTGTTCCGCAACCCGTCATTATGGATTTTAAAGTCGATCGGGAAGAAAGTGTTTATCCCATGGTTCCCGCCGGCGCACCCATTACGGAAATGCTGCTGGTTTAAATGGGTTGGTTCCGGGTTCCGGCCCGCGACTCGTAACACGCAACAAGGAATTTAACTATGGAAGAAAAAAAGCATACCATGACGATGCTGGTTGATAATCAACCGGGGGTACTTTCAAGAGTTGCCGGATTATTCAGCGGCAAAGGATTCAATATTGAAAGTTTGTGCACAGCGCCGACAATGGATCCCCAGTTTTCCAGAATCACTATTGTCACCAATGCGAACCCGCCACTCATCGAACAGATTGAAAAGCAGCTCAGAAAACTGATTAATGTGGTAAAGCTGCGCGACATGACCGGGCCCAAGGCGGTTAAACGCGAAATGGCCCTGATCTGTGTGCAGGCCAGACCGGAGCTGCGCGCAGAAATACTGCGGATCGTCGACATCTTTCGCTGCAACGTCATTGACGTCGGCACCGAGCATTATATTATCGAGGTAACCGGAGATGAAGGAAAATTAGCTGCGCTGATCAATCTACTCAAACCCATGGGAATAAAAAAAATTGCCCGCAGCGGGACGTTGGCGCTATATCGTGAACCCAGGTAGAAGTAAACAGTAGGCGGTTTGCAGGAAGCAGTATGCAGGATGGCAGTACGCAGTAGGCAGTAGCATTGTGCAGAAAGCAGTGGTTATAACTCTATTCTGCCTACTGCATACTTCTTAGTGCTTACT
>CBDUUO010000027.1:0-15218 GCA_965370395.1 uncultured bacterium | reverse complement strand
ATGTCCAGCGTGCCCCCCATATCGATTCGGCAGGGCGCCGATGCCTCGATCGGTTTTTTTTCAAGAATGCGTTGGAATTTATGCGGCATAAAACAAAACGTTTTATTGGTTTTATTGGTTCGATTGGTTGTTTATTTTTTGGTATTTTAGCTAACCGAATTCAACCCTTAGCGTGATCAACTAACTGCTTTGGCAGAAACATATTAACCAATTCAACAAATTGAACGAATCAAACCAATCAAACATTTTCGTTACTTTCGAATTTGCCTCAAAAACTTAAGACTCTGCGGCTGCATTCCCATAATATACGGCACAAATGCCTCGAGAAATTCGAGGCCTTCCTTTATCGCCTGAGCCCCGAATCGGACCCGGGAAGCTTTTTTTAGGTCCCCGCTTTCGACCCAGAGCAGTTGTTTAATCGTTCCCTTCGAAAGCCGGATGCGACCACCGGCGCCCGAAGCACACCCATCGCATAAGATTGCGCCTTTGGCAATATCAAAGACAACCGGGTTGCACTCAATCGTTTCCAGGTTTTTCCGGCAACGCCCGCATTGCCGCAAACTGGGGCCGTGTCCGGAAATGTTCAGCAGCCTCATTTGAAAAAAAATGCTTATTTCCGCCGCCGCAGGTGCGCCGCCGTCAAGCTGACTCAGTACGTGTTTTAAAAGATAGTATAACGGGGCTTGCTTTTGGTTTTCTTCTACCCATTTATATAACAACTCACACCAGTAGCTGGCATAGGCGGTTTTTCTGATGTCATTCCGAATGGTGCTAAAAGGTGATTTTAAAGCAGCTTCCTGCAGAACAGCCAGACCCCGGCCTTTACCCGTGCCGGCAACAACTTCCATGAGCGAAAAAAGCTCCAGAATGCCTGCAAATCGTTTCGTGCTTTTTTTAGCGGATTTTGCAATTAAAGAAATTTTACCCCGCTCCAGCGACAAAAAAGTTAGGATGAGATCAAAATCCCCATAATCAAGTCTGCGGAGCAAAATGGCAGGCGTGGAAAATACCGGCATGGAATCATAGACCAAGAAGAGTGGTGGCTATTATGAAATAAAACGTCACGCTGATAATATCGATGGCTGTCGTTACTAAAGGCCCTGTTGCTACAGCGGGATCAATATTAATACGGGCAAAACCCATTGGAACCAGCGATCCGACCAGTGCGGCCACAGACATTGAACAGATGACTGCAAAGCAAACCGCCATCGCCAGCGCTTCCATGCTGTAGCGCACCTGCGCGACACTGCCAATTAATAAACCGTAAACAATGCCTAAAATAACCCCGATCGACAGCTCCTTGAAGACGACGGACCATAAATTCCGGATCTCGATGCGGCCGGTTGCGAGACCACGAACCACAATGGTAGAGGACTGAGTGCCGATGTTACCGCCCATGCCCATAATTACGGGGATGAAAGCAGCCAGCGCAGCGACTTTATTCAGGGAGCCTTCGAATTTGCCGATGATAAAAAAAGCGACGATTCCACCCAGGCAACTGGCAAAAAGCCAGGGCAAACGTATTCTCGTGCTTTTCAGGACTGATTTGGTTTCGACAAATTCTTCACCGGCACCCGCCATCTTCAATATGTCCTCGGTGGCTTCGCGCCTGAATATGTCGATAACGTCATCCACCGTAACGATACCTACCAGCCGGTTGGTATTGTCGACCACCGGCACCGCCAGAATATCATAACGGGCAACGATTTTGGCCACTTCCTCCTGATCCATGCCGGTCTCAACAGAAAACACGTCGGTTGCCATAAACGCTTTCAGCGGTGTTTCCGGCGGTACGAGCACCAGCTGCCGCAAAGAACTGACCCCGACCAGTTTGCCGTAATCATCGACGACGTAGAGATAAAAGGGCATCTCAACTTCAGAGTGTTCTTTTTGCAAAGATTCGATGGCCTGCCCGGCGGTCGCGTCCTCAGTCAGCGCAATAAAGTCCGGTACCATGATTCCACCGGCGGTGTCATCCTCATAACGCAGCAGATCTTCAACCTCTTCCGATTCCGTCCTTTTCATTTTTTCCAGGATGGCATCGGCTTTTTCCTCTGGCAGGCGACCTAATAAATCGGCCACATCGTCGTTGGGCATTTGTTCAAAGACTTCGACAATGTCTTCAAGCGGCATCCCTTCGATAAGGTCCAAAAAGGTATCTTCATCCAGTTCGCTGAACAAAACCCCTTTTTGCTCGATATCCGTTATCAGGCCGAATAACTTACGCTGTTGCGAAAGCGATAACGATCGAAAAACAACGGAAAGGTCGGCCGCATGGGTTTTGGTTATGATATTGCTCAGGTGTGTTGTCGCCCCACGCCTTAACAGCCGTTTAATACTTTCCACCAGTATTTTATTGCGATCGGTTTGCATCTTTTTTAATGAGTGGGTTCAAGGAAGCTGAATATTTACAACTTCGCCGGCTTTGCCGGAAATTTTTACGGGCTCCCCGTTTAATTCCAATTCCAGCCCACCGGCATTGCCAATCAGCAAATTAAATCCCGCAGAAGCCTCCATTTCCAGTTTTTCACCGGATATTAAATTGTATTCCCTGGGGTCCTTATTGTCGACGATTACTTTAAGCCACGTATCGTCAACTGCGGTTATATGCAGTACGAATTTTTCAAGTGGTTTCGGTGTGGGGCCTTTTTTAGCACTTGATGCGGTCGCGGGCCGGGAAAGCGCTGCTTCCGAATGCTCGCTGCCGGCAGGCGTTACACCGGTTTCCGGCTGCGGCGTCCGGCTTTGAAAATATGAAACGCCATAAAGAGACAGTGCGATCACGGCTAAAATGGATAGGATCGACAGAATCAGATTGCGCCACGCAGTCAGCGAAGATTTGGGAGAATAACTCCCGGTATCGGCCAGCCGGCTTTCCATATTGAGCCGGGCCTTATAAAGTTGAACCGCCTCGTCACCATCGGCCCCGATGGCACGGGCATAGGCACGCAGAAAACCTTTTACAAATACTTCATCAGGAAGTGCTTCGAGATCCTCTTTTTCGATCAGCTGTAAATTGCTAATGGCGATGCGAGTTTCTTCCGAAACTTTTTCCAGATTTATTTTCTTCTCAAGCCGCATGGATTGAAGATAGCGACCGAATGAAAAAGATTCTTTCTTGGTTTCCATAATATTTCGGGTTCCGTTATTTAGTAATCTTGATATGCGACTGTTTGCGAAGCTCACTCAGCCAGGTATCGTAACGGTTGTCAACCGCTTCGTTATATAAAACATCCTCAATTTCAGCCTTAACATCAGAAGCGGCTCTGGGATCTGTCACAGATACTTTTTGAACATAGATGATTTGATAGCCTTCAGCGATATTTAAAATAGAACTATATTCCCCTGCTTTCATATCTTTAACAGCATTTCGCAGTTGGGGCGAAAGTTCCTCCAGGCGGAATAAACCCAGATCCGTTCCTTCAGGGCTTTGTGGAGAATCAGGCGCTTCGGCCGCAAGGGATTCAAATGATCGGCCTTGCTTTAGTTGCCTTAATACGGTCTCCATTTTTTCAAATGCAATTTGCTTTTCGGACTCATCTGCCAACCGGGAAAACCGGATAAAAATATTCCAGAGGTAATATTTTGTTTCACCGGCATATTTTTCAATGTGATCGTTGTAGTATTTTTCGATCTCTGCACTGGTGATCACGATCTTGGACTTGACTTCACGATTCACCAGTTTGCCCCTCAACAGCTGGGTTTTTAGATTCTCTCGATATTCTTCAATGGTCAAGCCCTGCTCGGCCAACCCCGCTCTCAAATCCTCATCGGTATAGGATCGGCTTTCTTTGATGCGTTCAATTGTCTTATCAATTTCTTGCGCACTGATCCGGATACTATTTTTTTTGATTTGCTGATCGGCAAGCTTTTCGTCAACCAGCTTGTTAAGCAGGTCCGTCCGTAATTTAAAAAGGGTTTCACGTGCTTTTTCAGGGGGGTAACCCAGGGCCTGGATATTTTCTTCATAGGGTTTCAAGGTTTGATTTAAATCGTAAAGGGTGATGATTTCATCATTGACAACCGCGACAATACGATCGACAACAAGGCTCTCCTCTGCTTGAGCATTAATCGGGAAAACAGCCACACTGCAGGCCATTGCCCCAAAAAAAATTATGCATATAATTTTCTTTATGTGATTGAACAAACTTTTCATTATGAAGATACGCAAATAATTGTGCCGCTGTGTATAAATCATCCTGAATCCTGGCTTGAATCTTCGTCCTCCAACTCTTGACCCTCACGGTATTTAGAACCGCTAATTTTTTCCCACTGGGCACTGTTGATTTCAATGCTGTATTTTCGCCTAAGTTCCTTTATCCAAATTTTATAAGCTTGCTCCGCTTTCTCCTGGCGCAGGTGTTTAATAATCATTTCATTGATGTCTCTGGTTGGGTTTGTTGATTCAGCATCGGGATCTGTGGTCTGATAATTTCTTTCATAATAGCTGGCAATATCTGCCGGTGTAATGACAATTTGATTCTTAAGTTCATTGTCGACCACCTTTTGCATGAGCAATCTATTTTTTAATCGCGCTTCCCATGATTCAAAAGAAATAGCGGATTCCAGCAGCGCTTTTTCAAAAGTGTCTTCAGGATAATCGCTTTTAATTTCGGTGACCGCTTTATGAATTTCCTCACTGGAAATGGAAAGACCCAGTTCCTCAGCTTTTTCAAGAATAATCATTTCCACGACCAGCTGGTTTAAAAGCCGAAGCTGCGCGTTTCTGAATTCTTCAGGTTCATCCTTAAAGTTATGGGGATAGGCCGTTTTGGTAATTTCAAATGCTTTATTAAAGTCCAGAACCGTAAGAATCTGATCTCGAACGCGAATTAAAGGTTCGTTATCCGCGTTTGATCCTGAATTCATACAGCCGCCAAAGGAACCAAAGAGCAATACCGTTCCAAGCAAACAAACTGTTAGTGCAAAATTTTTTGTCATAGATAACTCATCGATTTTCATGCAAGATTCAGGTGTTAACACGCTGTATGATATCTTTCAATATGTTTTTGGCCTGCTCCCGATGACTGCCGCCATGATCGTTGGCCAATTTCACTTTCAAAATGTTCCCCGGTGTCAGTTCGTAGCGGCGAGGGGCCACCTGAATCATATCCACCAGTGCTTCTGTGTTTTTCAGGTGCGCTTGAGAAAATTGCAGATGCATTTGACGCTCCGCCAGATCCAATCTGGCAATGCCGGCTTTTTTGGATAAGATTTTCAACAAAATTTTAAAAAGAAGATTGTTAGCTTCCCTGGGCGGTTTTCCGTAACGATCGACTATCTCACTTTTAAAATCAGCAATCTCTTTGAGTTCGGTCATTTTGGCCAGCCGCCGATAAGCGGCCATCCGCTGGTCAATATCGGGGATATAGGATTCGGATAAAAAGGCGGACATGCGAACATTGATTTCAGGATCCAGCGGTTCCAGGAGTGTTTCGCCTTTTAATTCAGCAATGGAATTTTCCATCAGCTTTAAAAACATATCGTAACCGACAGCCGCAATATGGCCGGATTGAGAAGCGCCGAGGATGGTTCCGCCGCCGCGAATCTTTAAATCATTCATGGCGATCTGAAACCCGGCCCCCAAATCACTGTGCTCCATGAGGACTTTCAAGCGCTTCTGGGCATCTTTAGTCAGCATACTTTCAGGGGGGATAATCAAATATGCATAGGCCTGTTCATTTGAACGGCCGACCCGTCCGCGCAGTTGATAAATCTGAGCCAGTCCAAAGCGATCGGCCCGATTAACAATGATGGTGTTGGCCGATGGGATGTCCAAACCGGATTCAATGATGGTGGTGCAAACGAGCATGTCAAATTCCTTATTTAAAAACCGATACATGACTTGCTCGAGATCATTTTCCCCCATGCGGCCATGGGCGATATCCAATCTGACTTCCGGCACCAGTTGCTGCAATTTCCGGGCGATTTTGTTGATACTTTGAATATTATTGTGGACAAAGAAGATCTGACCGTGTCGGGTTAACTCTTTTCGAATCCCTTCAGCTATCAATTCCTCATCAAATTCAACGACGTAGGTGATGATCGATTGGCGAAACTCCGGCGGTGTCGATATGATACTGATATCTCGAATACCCACCAAAGACATATGCAGGGTTCGTGGAATCGGCGTGGCGGTCAGAGCCAGCACATCCACCTTATGTTTTAATTTCTTGAGCTTCTCTTTATGGCTGACTCCAAAGCGTTGCTCTTCATCCACAACGAGTAACCCCAGATCTTTAAAAGCGATATCTTTTTGCAGCAACCGGTGTGTTCCGATAACGATATCGAGCTTGCCCGCTTTTAGATTCTCTAATATCTGCCTTTGTTCCCGTAACGGGCGAAATCGGCTCAGACAGGCAATATTGATGGGATAACGTTCATAGCGTTTTGAAAAAGTAGCATAATGCTGTTCGGCCAGTATGGTTGTGGGAACCAGAATCGCTACCTGTTTACCGTTATTTACCGCAAGAAAAGATGCTCGCAGGGCCACTTCGGTTTTACCGTATCCGACATCCCCGCATACCAGTCGATCCATGGGCATCGGCTGATACATATCAGCGAGAACAGCTTCAATGGCTTTGACCTGATCGGCCGTCTCTTCATATTCAAATCCACCTTCAAAATCATGAAAATAACTGTCAACCGAGCTGAAAACAAACCCTTTCTCAACCCTTCGCCTGGCATACAATTTGAGCAGCTCACCGGCAATCTTCTCTGCAGAGCGTTTAACCCGTGCCTTTATACGCTTCCAGGAAATACCCCCCATTTTGTCAATAACCGGTTCAATACCTTCCACCCCCATATATTTCTGAGCCAGACTCATGCGGTCAACCGGAAGATAGAGCTTGTCTCCATCTTTATAAACGATCAGCAGAAAATCATTGGAAAGTCCGTCAACTTTCAATTTTACCAGACCCTCATAGCGCCCGATACCATGTTCAAAGTGTACGATCAGATCGTCCTTTTTTAAGTCCTGCAGATCCATCAATTCAGATGGACGTGAGGGGCGGATTGGTTTTCTGCGGCGAGGGCTTAACCCGAAAATTTCCGCTTCCGTAATAATGGCTAAAGATTCCGCTGCCCAGACAAAGCCCGTTGAGAGCTGCCCAAGACACAGGTATAAGGTATTCGGTTCGATTTCCACGTTTGCAAAGGTCTCTGCGAATTTGAACCGGAAACCATATGGGGTCAGCAGAGATTTTAATCTTTCGGCCTGGGTCTGGGTTCGGCACACTATTACGGTCGTCAAACCTTTAAGCCTTTTCTCATCAATCCAGTCGGCCAGCGGCTTGAGAAGATTTTCTTTTTCTTGATAATTTTTTAGACGCAAACTGATATCCGTCGTGTCGTCAATCGCCGCCTTAAACTGCATGCGATCTGCACGATTCTGCTCCCCGCCTCCCCGGACCTCCAGCATTTTAAAAACCAGAGGCTTATTTTGGGCAATACGGTCTTTGATTTCAGACCAGCTTAAATACAGACTCGAAGGTTCCACGCACATTTTTTGGGCCTGGCAGATTGCTTCATAATTCTCGGCGATATGATTTTCCGAATCTTTGGCCGCTCTTTCCAGATCTTCATCCCCGATGGATACGACGAGAGAATCGTCCGGCATGTAATCAAAAACAGGGTCCAATTCCGGATAAATCAGCGGGATCAGACTTTCAATCCCCGGAAACCCCTGCCCAAGTTTGATGGGCTCAACAATTTTTCTGATTTCGGTCAGCGGGATTTCAAGCTCCGATGCCCGGGATCTTATCCGGCTGATGACCTGAGACAGCAGTGCTTTATTTAAGACCACCTCCCGGGCCGGAAGAACAACGGCTTCGTCAATGGATTGAAGGGTTCGCTGGCTGGCCGCTGAGAAGAGTCTGATAGACTCCACCGTATCCCCAAAAAACTCGATTCGCAGGGGATCATTATACAGCGGGCAGTAAATATCGACGATTCCCCCTCTAACACAAAAATCTCCCGGCTCTTCAACGATTGAAGCATGCGCATACCCCCCGGAAACCAGCTTTTCAATGAGATCGTCTCTTTCGATTTCCTCACCGGCAACGATGAGTTCAGCATAGTTTATGATCTCCTGCTTCGGAATAATCTTCTGCAACAGGGCAGCCACCGTTGAAACGACGATTGGCGGCGTTTTAGATTCCAGCAATTGATAGAGGCCATAAATTCGCCGGGCGGCGGTTTCATTGTGATAGGCCAGAAATTTAAATGGCAATATATTGTAGGAAGGAAACAAAAACAGCGGCACATCGGCGGCATCCTGGAAAAATCGCAGGTCTTCTAAAATGGATTGGGCCGCCTTTCCGGAGGGCGCCACCACGAAAATAGGGATGCGAAGCTCCCTGTAGATTCTCCAGATAAGATACGCCCTTTCAGAACCGTTCATGCCATAACATTCAGCATTGCGATTTCTATGCGCTATCTGATCTGTCAGGAGTTTAAGCGAATTTATTGCTTGATTTTGAACCATAAACAAAGTAATGAAACAAAGCTTGCGCCACCGTAGCTCAGTTGGTAGAGCAGGGCATTCGTAATGCTCAGGTCTGCGGTTCAAGTCCGCACGGTGGCTCCATGGCGATAGAATGGGGTTCCCTGGCAGTCCATCTGGAACCCTTTTTATTGTTTTAACTGTAGTCCTAAGGTTCCGTATCTTTTAAATTTTATTTTTAGCCCAGACACGGATTTTGTGCAACTGAGATTCAATTAGAGCATTCGTTCATAAGGATGGATTCTTAAAAAATCGAATCCATCAAGTGTTTGGTGTTTGGCATTTTGTGTTTCGTCTGACATATTTCGCTCTATATCAGTTTGTTAAACTGCTAAACACGAAACACAAAATACTAAATACTCCGCTAAAAAGGCCGGCTTTTTGCGAGACGACCAAGATGACCTAAAAAATTGAATCGAGTTCAGATTTTGCAAAACAAACGGACTGGGATTAGTTATTGAATCATCATTATTTTATTAATTCGCATCTTGACATATGATTTTGGTACGTATAAGCTATCTATTTATATAATACATATTTAACTCACTTTTCAGCCGACAGCAAGGGTGCCGGCTTATTTATAATAGCGGAAATAACTTAAATCACCAAATAAAAACAGCGAAACATTTCACAAAACTATTTTGAATTCGCACCGCGGAGATTTCTGGATGAGCGACATTGATGATGCCCAAATTAAAACTGAAATTGACGGGATTATGAAAGGCGTCAATACCATTATGCAAAAAATCGATGCTTTAACGCCAAAAGAAGAACAGGAACAGGAACAGATTGAAGATGAGGGCGCAAATCCCAATTCATAGATAATAGCAATACAGGAGCGGCATAAAATCGGGCACAGGCAGGATCGGGCCGCACCACCATTTACCCCGAGCTAGTGAAGTGACAGCTCAGAATCATATATATAAGGAAAGAGGACAGGTTTCTTATTAGGAGGCATCATGGCATTAACCAAAAGCGATATCGTTGCCACGGTACATGAGCTTGGCTTTACAAAGAAAAAATCAGTCGATATCATCGAAACCCTGCTGGAAATTATTAAAGGCTCATTGGGAAAAAATGAAGATGTATTGATTTCGGGGTTTGGCAAATTTTGTGTCAAAGAAAAAAACCAGCGTAGAGGCCGCAATCCGGCAACGGGTGAAGACTTGATCCTTAGAGAACGAAGGGTTGTCACATTTAAATGCTCGGGAAAACTGAGAAAAAAAATTAACGGGCATGTCTAACTTTAGTCACTTTTATCCGCCTCTGGCGGATTAGATCACAAGGCATTTTAGCTCACTTATAATGGTATATTGTAGGTTTTGATCTTGCTGAGCAACGACGGATGGCTGATTTCCAACAGGCGCGCTGCCTGGGTGCGATTGCCCTCTGTTTTTTTCAGTGCTTTGGTGATGAGCTTTTTTTCCATCAGTTTCTGCGCAGCTTTGAGTGAATGGCCGTCAAAAACCTTGTCTAGTTGATCCCTGCTGAATTGCTGTCCCAGCTCCGACGGGAAATTATCGGGCAGAAGCAGGGAGTCTTCGGCCAGCACCAGCGCCCTTTCGATCATGTTTTCCAGCTCTCTTACATTTCCGGGCCAGGAGTATTCGAGCAGACGAGACATGGCTGCAGGTGTGATGCCTTTTATTTTTTTATTTAAACTGCTGTTGAACCGTTCAATAAAATGATCGCACAGCAGGGGGATATCTTCTGAGCGATCTCGCAGAGGGGGGATTTTTATAGACAGCACGTTTAAACGGTAAAACAAATCTTCGCGAAAAGCGCCCTTTTTTACTTCTTCCTCAAGATCTCTGGCAGTCGCAGCAATGATGCGCACATCGATTTTCGTCGATTTTGAATCGCCGATCATTCTGATTTCATTTTCCTGCAAGACCCTCAAGAACTTAACCTGCAAGGCCAGCGGCAGTTCACCGATTTCATCCAGAAAAATCGTCCCGCCCTCCGCTTCCTGAAACAGCCCTTTTTTATTTTTATCTGCGCCGGTAAAGGCACCTTTTTTATAGCCGAACAATTCACTCTCCAGAAGCGTTTCCGGAATTCCGCCGCAATTCACCGGAACCAACGGCATGTTTGACCGCTCGCCTTCAAAGTGAATCGCCCGGGCGATTAATTCCTTACCGGTTCCGCTATCACCCAGTATCAGCACGGTTGTCTTGTACTGTGCGGCTTTGGCAGCAATCCGAAACATGGACTGCATGGCTTCGCTTTTGGCCACCAGCTTGCCGAAGTTATAGTTGCCTTCAATCTTTTTGATCCGTTCTTTGAGCAGGCGGTTTTCCTGCCTGAGGCTTTCGCGTTCCTCGGCCTTTTTCAGGGTCAGATACACCTCGTCGGTTTTAAAGGGTTTGGAGATGTAATCATAGGCACCCAGTTTCATCGCCTGGATGGCCGTGTCAATCGTCCCGTAAGCCGACATCATAATTACGGTTGTGGTCCTGATTTTATCGCGTGCGGCTTTTAAAAAATCCATCCCGCTCATATTGGGCATCTTTATATCACAGAGGATAAAATCAAAGTCGGTGTTTTGGATCATTTTCAGCCCTTCATGGCCGTTGGAAGCGGTTTCAACGATATAGCCGGTTTTGCCCAGCACCTTTGAGAGCATATGCCGCATGTTTTTTTCGTCATCGATAACCAGAAGTCGTTTTTCCGGTATTTTAGATGTCATTTTATTTCAATCCTTATTTATTTTTTCCCAGAGAAGGCCTATTTCTTCAGCGGTTTTCCACGCCGTTTGCCGTAACCGGCAGCGGGGTATCCGAAAAATCTTCATCCCCTGCGATGTCTGCTTCGCTTTCAACGACAGGCAGCAAAAGGGTCATGGTGGTGCCTTCTCCGATTTCACTACTGACTGTCATTTTACCGCCAAAACCCTCAATAATCATAAAACTGACCGAAAGACCCAGACCGGTACCTTTGCCGGGGTCTTTGGTCGTATAAAACGGATCAAAAATATTAGCGATATTTTCTTCGGGTATCCCGGGACCATTATCGATGAACATAATTTTTAAATGCTTTTGCTGATTCTGCGGTTGTTCCGGCTTTTCACCAGCCAATGTACTTTGAATCGATAGCTTACCGTTAACCGCTTTACCCTCTGAAGAAACGGCATCGGCCGCATTGATGATCAAATTTAAAAAGACCTGGCGCAACTGGTTCGAATCTGCCAGAACCTTGTCGTTTTGAGCCTGCAGACGGCATTCGAGTTCGATATTTGACATCAGCGGCTGCACATCCAGAACCTGGGCAATGTCGTCAATTAAATCATGGACCGACACCACCTTTAATCCGGCATTCGATGGCCGTGAAATCTCGAGAAGCTGGCGGATAATGGTGTTGATCCGCTCGATTTCTTCCTCGGTTCGATGAATGTATTCTTTTCTCTCGGTATCGGGAATATCTTTTTGCTTGAGCAACTCGAGATATCCCATGACAATCCCGATCGGATTGCCGATTTCATGGGCAATCCCGGCAGACAGTCTTCCCACCGATGCCAATTTTTCGGCCCGAATGATTTCTTCCTGGGCCTTTTTCAATTCCAGATTGGCTGTCTCAAGTGAATTTACGGTCGAACGCAGCTTTTCTTTGTCGGCGGATATACGCCGCAGCATGCTGTTTAAGGAGCCCGATAACTTATGAAGCTCATTGTCTTCTTTGCGCACCGAAAACAGCATCTCATCATCTTCACGGTAATCTTCAGCACGTCGTGCCAGTCTGGCCAGGGGCTGAAAATAAACTTTGGAAAGACGATAAATGCCGATAACCGTCAAAATCACCGTGTTAATGAAGAGATAGATAAACAGCATCTTTTGGGAGCGCCTCAGAGACTGGTAAATCCCTTCAAGCGGCAATACGATGCTGGCAGCGGCCAGGGCCTGATCGTTTTGCAGCAACGGTGTTGAAAGGATCAAATCACGTCGTTGCTTCCAGAAAACACCCCAGGTGCTCCCAAAAAAATTGACTTCAAGCTTTTTGGACTGCATCACTTTACGGCAGTGTTTCATCAGCTCATCTTGCAATGCCTTGGAACTGCTGCGGAAAGAAACCCGCTCGTTATGTTTGCCCAGAACCAGTGCACTGCTAACACCGGCTTCGGTTAGCAGGCGGTTGACCTCGGCTCTGGAGATGGCCGAGGATGGATCCGACTCAAGATTCAAGCTTTTTAGCAGGTTGGCCTCGAGGGTGGATAAGATAAAATGGCCCTTGGATACCTCTCTGCGGATGATGTCACGCTGGGCGGTTATCACCGTCACAATATTGATTAACAGCATGGCCACAAAAAAGAGGATGGCAATGTTGAATGCAATTTTTGTTTTCAGGCCGCGAATAAACACAATAATCCTTCTTTCGAAATCTCGCGTAGGTTATTAATTTTGTTATGATTATTTATATAAAAAGTCTATCACAGTCTATTTTTGAATGCAAATATTGTGCAATTTAATAATAGATTTCAAGGGGTTGGAAAAAAGATAAAAAAACCCGGTCGGCCCGCTCAAACACAGGAAAAAATCCTTTATAACCAAGGTGTTAAAATAGAAGAATTCAAAAGAATGGGCAATCGAGGATAAGTTTTAAGGATCGACAAATCAAAACAGAAACAATCTCTTCAAATAAAACCATTAACTTAACAACGACTCGCTCTTACAAAATTTTTGTCTCTTTCACTCGTATTGCGACGGTGGCAGCAGACAAAAAAGCCAAGCCAGCGACAATGACCATCGCGCTGGGAATGTTAAGGGCATCAGCTAAAAGGCCAGCACCGAGCGCCCCCACAGCGTAGCCCAGATCGCGCCAGAAGCGATAAATGCCCAATGCAGATGCGCGCCAGGTAGGTTCCGCCACATCTGAGACGAGAGCCAAGAGGGTTGGATAAACCATGGCAGTACCCAAACCGGTTAAAGCCGCTGCAATGAAATAGCCTCCATGAGAATTGAACAATACAAAGCCCATAATGCCCACCCCTTGCAAAGCCATACCGGGGGTAAGCAATGACTTGCGTCCCAGCCAGTCAGAAAGGGGGCCACAGGCAAGCTGGGTTACACTCCATGTTATTGGGTAAAGCGCAACCACCGCGCCAATTTGGGCAATGTTCAGCCCTTTTGTGCTCAAGTAAATCGGCAGCAAGCCCCAAAGCATGCCATCTTTGAGATTAGTGACAAGACCGGACAGGCTTGAAGCAGACAAGGTGGCATCAGTCCAAGTCGTTCGCCGAAACACCTGCCGCAAAGGTAAGCGGGCCTCTCCTTCTACCTTAGTTTTCAGGGCGTATTTTCGGGTATCCGTGGTAAGGGTCGAGAGGATAAGTCCTGCCAGCGCCAACCCAAGACCGACATAAAAAGGCTCGGGGCGTAGGCCGTATTGAGTCGCGATAACGCTCGTGACATAAGCAATCGCGGCAACGCCACCATAACCAGCAAACTCGTTCAGGCCAATTGCTAGCCCGCGTTGACGCGGTTGGGCTATATCCACTTTCATCACCACCGTCATCGACCATGTTAGGGCCTGGTTGACCCCAAGCAAAATATTGGCGAAAAGGATCCAGAACCAACTTTGAGCAAACATAATAAGGAGCGGGATGGGCAGACCAATTAGCCAGCCAAGCAGGAGGACTTGCTTTCTACCCCAGTGGTCTGAAAGGCTCCCTGCAAAAAAATTAACTGCCGCCTTTGTCACCCCAAAGGTGACAATAAAAGAAATAGCAGCAGCCTTAGACGCGATTCCAAAATCCTCTAAGGCAATCAAAGGTAAGATTGTCCGCTCAAGCCCTACCATGCCCCCGACAAAAACGTTTACCACAACCAACAGTGCAAATCGCTCCCAATTTGCCTGCATGCCTAAACTAATCGTTCGCTCACGTGTCATCTCGACGCTCATAATATGATTCCTTTTCGGTAAGCGTGCTTACCCCTCCAACGCGTAACCGTACTGTTGCCATTCAACCACACCCTCCTCCAAGCGTGTGGCGCTCCATCCTCTCTCGACCAGCATTTCAATCGCTTCATCTGCATAGATACAGTAAGGACCACGACAATAGACGACGATCGCTTTGTCCCGTGAGATTTCGCCAACTCGATTCTCAAGCTCCCCCAGAGGGATGGAGAGAGCGCCGGGGAGATGGCCTGCTAGGTACTCTTCCCGAGGCCGTACGTCTATCAAAATAACATCGTCATTGCGCAGCCGGGCCTGCAGTTCTTCAACCGAAATTTTATCCAATTCATGTCGTCGGTGGCGGTAAGCATCCAGTGCCCGTTCCATCCCCAATAGTTGTCGCTCGGCAACAGAGCGCAATTCAAGCCACAGCCGAATAACACTCGGATCGGCTATGTGATAGTGAATGCGCACGCCTTCACGCACATCTCTCACGAGTCGGGCCTGTTTAAGCCGTTGGAGGTGTTGCGAAGTGTTGGCCACGCTAAGGGATGCTGCTTTAGCCAGCGCGTCTACTGTCCTTTCAGACTGAGAGAGCAAATAAAGAATTTCTAAACGTTTTGGGGTAGACAGAGCCTTACCAATACGCGCGAGTTGTTCAAAAATTTCATCTATCAAAAAACGCTTTTGATTTGACATGAGTATATTCCTCAGTAATTTAATTAATCAATTGATAAATTGAATATATGACAAAGAAAGCGGTTTGTCAAGAAAATATCTCAGCACCTAGAGCGTTTGTCAAAATAACGTTCCGATAGCGGTAGTT
>CBDUUO010000026.1:0-15477 GCA_965370395.1 uncultured bacterium | reverse complement strand
GCTATTTAAATTCCGCGTCAAACTTTTCTTTCTCGCCGGAAATCATATGATAGCAGTGATCATCTTCAGGGAACTGGCCGGCCCTGACTTCAGCGACATATTCTTTCATCGCGGTGGTAACGACTTCAGCGACATTGCAGTATTTTTTAACAAACTTCGGAGTAAAAGCCTGGAACTGGCCGATCATATCAGAAACGATCAGCAGCTGGCCATCGCAGTCCGGTCCGGCGCCGATGGAAAGTACCGGGATGCTTAATTCTTTGGTGATATAAGCGGCCACTTCAGGCGGGATGGCTTCCAATAAAATCGTCTGAGCGCCGGCCTCCAGAACCGCCAGAGCATCTTCTATCACGACCCGTGCAGTTTCCAGTGTGCGGCCCTGGGCTTTGTGGCCGCCCAACTGGCCCGAACTCTGGGGCGTTAAACCGATATGGCCCATCACCAGAATACCGGCCTCAACAATGGCCTTGATCTGGGGCGCCACCCGAACGCCGCCCTCCAGCTTAACGGCGTCACAGCCGGCTTCTTTAAGGAAACGACCGGCATTTTCAACCGCTTTTTCCAGTGAGATTTGATAGGACATAAAGGGCATGTCACCGACGATAAAGGTATTGGGAGCGCCGCGCCGAACCGCTTCAGAGTGATAGATACATTGATCCATCACCACCGGTACGGTTCCCGAATATCCGTAGACACACATTCCCAAAGAGTCGCCCACCAGCAGCATATCCAATCCCGCTGCTTCGGCAAATTGAGCGGTGGGATAGTCATAGGCGGTCAGAAACGTGATCTGGGCGCCTTCCTTTTTCATCTGCAAAAAATCATGAATCATTTTTTTCTTGGCCATATGCGTGCTCCTTTTAGCTGTTTTATATAATCGAACCATCTGCTTATCAAGAGAATTGAGCGTTTGAATCTAGCCGAAAAAAGAATTCCAATTTATCCTGTAGCCAAATTGGAAATCATGACTATTGTATAAGAAAGTTCATCGGTTAGCGAGAAGTATTTCATCCGCAAGCACAACCGCAATCTGGGGCCGATACTGTTTGATTCGACGAAGGTGACTTTGAAGTTTATGCAGCGCTTAGCACTTATATTGACCTTCTTTTTACTGATTCCCGGCCTTGCCCTTGCACAGGCGGATGAGCCCGATGCCGAAACCCTGCGCAGCTGGGTGCAGGCCATGAAGAAATCCCCCCGGGGGCCATTCAAACACCTTCGCTGGTTTTGCAATGACGGCACCGTCCAGCTTCCACAGGAATATGCCTGCCGCGAACACGAAGGCGGGGTGCAGCATGGTGAATGGACGGACCGGGTACGGACCCTGCGGGACAATGGGTACTATCTGGCCAACGTTTTTACCGCCGTTCGCGCTCAAGAGTTCTTACAGGACCCACGGCATGAAACCATCCTCAAGCAGATGTTGCTGGAACAATTTCTGATTGAAGCAGACGATGGCTGGATATTCCGTCGAGCGCGCTATTACCGCGGTGCCCTGCAGGCCGAAGATGAAATCCGTTCAGGGCGAGAGCTTTTACTGGCGCTGGTTTCCGATCCGACCTGGCGCAAAAACCGGTTGATTTTGCTGCGAGAAGCCGTCCGGTTTATCCCCCATGGTCGTCGGGGCGCACCGATTACCGAAATGCGCCAGCTTTCCCGGGGCCTGGCTGAAACTGACAAGAACTTTGAAACCCTGCGTATAAAACTGCACGTTAAACCGGAAGCTGCCGATGCCCAACGGGTGCGAAACTATGCGGCCAATAAGGGAAAGCCGGAGCTTGCCAAAGAATATGACCATCTTGCAGAAATTATTGAAAACGTTTTCCAGTCCCGGGATATCACATCCGAGATCCTTTCACTCGCCACTCGCATAAAAGATCCTCAGCTGGCAGCCGACCTGCGCCAGTATGCCGGCAAATTATCCGATCAGAATGATGCCCAAGTACGCTTTTTAGCTGCCAGTCACCTGCTGGCCACCTTGCGGGATGGCCTTGGCGGCGCCGGCGAGGCTACGCGGATGCTTGCCGTTTTTGAGATCAGTCTCCTGCTGGAAAGCGAATTATTTCGCATCGGCAATGTCATGGTAGAGCAAATGGCCCAGACCAGCCGCTACGAACGGCTGTCCTGGCTAATTACTTATGCGGATGGTCTTTACGGAGTCGGTCTTATTTCCAAACGCCAACACCTTTCCTTGCAGCAAAATCTTTCCCGCTTAATGGAAACCCCGCCGCAATTAATCCAGTACAAGGCGGAATTAGAATACACTGCCCGGGTTCCCGAATGGGCGGATCGCGCACTGCGGTTTCATTTCGGTGAAACCGTGGCTCATTTTGCGGATATCGAGCCGTTAAGCCGTCGCTATATCCACGATCGTTTGCGCGGCAGTTTGTTGTTATCTTTTACAGCGGTGCTTGAAAGCCTGATGAAGGATGCCAATCGACAGCTTGGGGTCCGCAACTTTCTTTTCGGTCAACCGGCCGATTCCGGGTTGCGAGGGTTAAATGCCGGTCTGGCGCGCGGTACGCTCCAGGTTTTCCGCCCTGGAAAGACCCCTCAAAAATTTGACCCCGACGGCATTTATGTGCTTCCGGCGACGACCGAAGACCTTCCGCCGGTGGCCGGTATCATCACGACCGGAGAAGGCAACATTTTATCCCATGTCCAGCTGCTGGCCCGTAATCTGGGTATTCCCAATGTGGCCATTGATTCAAAATGGCTGGCGCATATCCAATCCATGGAGGGCCAGAGGGTCGTGCTGGCGGTCAGCCCGCGGGGTATCGTTCAGTTAACCGCCGACGGCCCGCAGTGGAACCGGATTTTTAAGAAAGACACGGCTTCCCGCAACATTTTAATTCGGCCGGATATGAAAAAACTGGATCTAAACACCCGCAGCTTCATTGCCCTCGATAATCTGCGGGCAACCGATTCAGGAAGGGTTTGCGGCCCCAAGGCCGCCAATCTGGGCGAACTCAAACGCTACTTTCCGGAAGCGGTCACCGACGGTCTGGTGATTACGTTCGGCATGTTTCGGGAATTGCTGGACCAGCCCATAGAGCCGGGTGGGCCCAGCGTGTTTCGCTGGATGCAGGATCAGTATAAAATTATGCGACGGCTTCAAGGGGATGCTAAAAGACAGGATCAGGTCACCCGGAAATTTTTAAAACAGATTCAGCAATGGATTGTAAACGCAGATCCGGGCCGGGAATTTCGGGATCGGTTGCGAGCGGCCATGGAACAAACCTTCGGGCCCGATGGAACTTACGGTGTTTTTGTTCGCAGCGATACCAACGTGGAAGACCTGCCGGGCTTTACCGGGGCGGGACTGAATCTGACGGTCCCCCATGTGGTGGGATTTGATCAAGTGATGGCTGCCGTTGCCCGCGTCTGGGCATCGCCGTTTAGCGAACGCGCCTTTCGATGGCGCCAGGCGTATATGGAAAGCCCGGAGCATGTTTATGCCTCGGTGCTGTTGATGAAAAGCGTGCCCGCCGATAAATCCGGTGTGATGGTTACCGCTGATATTGACAGCGGGCAGCCGGGATGGTTGACGATTGCCATCAGCGAAGGCGTCGGCGGGGCGGTTGCCGGTCAAACGGCAGAAGAGTTGCGGATCAACACCCAGAGCGGTGACGTTCGCCTAATGGCGCATGCCACCGAGCCATATAAACACGTATTGCTGCCTGAGGGCGGGGTGGCTAAAGTTGCCGCCAGCGGGGCTGAAGCCGTTTTGGACACGTCCGAAATTAACCTTTTAATGCAATTTGCCAAAACCGTACCCCAACGATTTCCCGAACTGAAAGAATCCCAGGGACGCTCGATTCCGGCAGATATTGAGTTCGGATTCTTTCAAAAGCAACTGATGCTGTTTCAAATCAGACCGTTTCTGGAAAGCACCCAGGCGCGGCAAAATATGTTTTTAAACGACCTGGACAGCCGTTTAAGGCAGAACCACTCCAGGATTGTCAACCTTCATGAAATCCCCCCTGCAGAGGCACAATGAAATATTTTTGCATACTGGGCATTATTGTCATCGGACTGATGACACCATCCGATGGCGGGGCATATCCGCTTGACGGTTATGCCTATACCGGTATTGCGCGATTGGAAGCTTATCGATTGGCCATGGACGGCAAGGTGCGCGCTCCCAAACAACCCGCCGGTGCCTTACTGCCTTCCAGTCAGGTAGATCTGCGGTTGCGGGAACAAACCGATTTTGAAATTCCAGTATCTGACCCCGAATTTACCGCCCGGGTGGAAAAATTGCTTGGCGAAGAAGCGGATCGATATAATATAGCGGTGCTGGATCTGACGGATCCGGCACAGCCGCGCTATGCCGATCATCAGGGCAGCCTTCGAGCCAATCCCGGCAGTATCGGCAAAATCATCATTGCCCTTGGCCTGTTTCAGGCGCTGGCCGACACCTATCCGGATGACCTGGAGGCCCGCTTGACGGTTTTGCGAAACACCGTTGTCACTGCCGATGAGTTTATTGAATCCGATCATCATGTGGTGCCGTTCTGGCAGCCCGGAAATCCCCGGGTGCAGTATCGAAAAATCCGGGCAGGCGATCAGGCCAGCCTGTGGACGTATCTGGATTGGATGCTTTCGGCCAGTTCCAATGCTGCTGCCAGTATGGTTATGCGGGAACTGCTGTTGCTGGTTCATTTCGGGCAGGTCTACCCGGTGGGTGAGGGTCAGGCCAGACAATTTTTTAAAACCACGCCGCGAAAAGAACTGTCGGCACTGCTGGCGCGGGCCCTGCATGATCCGGTGACGCGCAACGGCCTGGACATAGAGCAGCTTCGCCAGGGGTCTTTTTTTACGTGGAAAGGCAAGCGGCTGGTGCCGGGGACCACCAGTTATGCCACCCCGCGGGAACTGCTGCGCTGGTTGATAAAACTGGAGCAGGCAAAACTGGTGGATGCCTTCTCCAGCCGCGAAATCAAACGGCTGCTGTATATGACCCAGCGGCGCATTCGCTATGCCTCATCACCGGCGCTGGCCACCGCGGCGGTTTATTTTAAATCCGGGTCCCTTTATAAATGCAAACCTGAACCCAATTTTAAGTGCAAAAAATACCGCGGCAACGTCACGAACCTGCTCAATTCGGTGGCGATTATCGAAGCTCCGGCTGCCGATCGGCAGCTGTATTATATGGTGGTGGTGATGTCGAATGTGTTGCGCAAAAATTCAGCGGTGGTGCATCAGACGCTGGCCACTCGGCTGCATCGGATGCTTGAGGCCGATCACGGGGTGGGAAAATTTAGTTCGAATGCACCTCAAGCGGACAAATGATGTCGTCAAGGGCTGCAATCAGCTTTTGAAGCCATTTTTCGCCCTGGGTGCTTTTAGCCAGGGCCACGGCGATATAGCGGCGGCCATGATGCTCGACAATGGCGCTGTCGGAATGGTATTGACCCCAGGTGCCGGATTTCCGATAGATGCGAAAATCCCCCTGTCTGTCTTTCAGACCTTTAACGAATTTATGCTCGTGAGCCGGGGCGGCCAGGATGGATTTCATCAGTTTGCTGAGTTCGGGCGAAACCAGCTGGCCGGTTTCCAGAAGGTAATAAAAGCGGGCGACCTGTAAAGCGGTGGCGCCGTGGGACAGATTGTGGAGCGGATCCCTTTTCCAGGCCGGCGCCTTGCCGTATTCTTTGCCGACCCAGATCCCTCCGTTTTTTTCAGGATCATACAGTCGATAACGGGGCGCTTGCAGCAGTTCGGCCAGATAATCCATTCCGACTTGGTTTAGGATATCAGATGCGGCCGCGTTGGATGAGTTGCGGATCATCAGTTTGAGTTTCTCAAGGGTTTTGTCATCGAGGGTCATTTCCCCGTTGGCAATTTTTTCAAATGCACCCAGCAGAATGGCAATTTTGGGCAAACTGGCGGCATACATCATCTCGTTGGGATTGACGTAGGCCATGCGGGGTTCGGAAATATCGGTGATATCGACCACCACGACGCTGAGATCTTTTCGCGCGGTCGCTTTGTTCAGCTGAAGCGAGCCCAAACGGGTTTCGAGCGCTTTTTGCAGGCGCGGATCGCAGCTTTCACCCAGTGCGGGATCCGGGGACTGGGCCCCCGCCGGGAGCGTGCAAAGCAGGATAATCGCCAATAGTTTGAACAACACTTTCAACTTAATCATAACCATTATTATTACTGTTTTAGAAAAAAATGCAAGCTAAAATTTCAAATAATAATCGGGTTTTGGAATGCAATGAAAAATATTCAGCCCTACGAACCCTGGGCGTACGGGCAACTTTTTTATTCATAAATTTTTTTCTGATTATTTTGGCCCTGTATCAGCTCAAGCCGGCGAGCCGCTCGTTATTTATAGAATCTCTGGGCGCTGAGAAGCTGCCGTATATCTGGATTGCCACCGCCGTCACCATGGGCGCATTTATTACCTATTATCATCGCATGGTGGCCCGCAATAACCGGATCCATGTGGTGCTGGGCACCTGTTTGAGCATCAGCGTCCTGTTGGTCGTTTTCCGCCTGTTATTGAATCATTCCAGCCCCCTGATTGCTGCTTGTTTTTTTGTTTTTGTGGATATTTTAGCGGTTGTTCTGGTTGAACAATTCTGGAGCCTCACCAATTCCATTTATACCACCGGGGAGGGAAAATCCTGGTATGGGGTTGTGGGCACCGGTGGATTGGTGGGTGGTGTGGCCGGTGGATGGGCGGCGGCCATGCTCATCAAACACACCCCTCTGCAGACACCGGATTTATTGATAACGGCTGCCATGATTATCATGTTGATTTTCGGCCTGACCTGGGTCATGGGCCGCATCGGTCTTTACTGTGAAGTGGAGCACCTGGTTGCCGTTGAGCCGATCAGCGGCGGCTGGCGGATCTTGCGTCATAGCCGGTACCTGCTTCTGATTGCGGCCATATTGATGCTGGCACAGCTCGCATCCCCCCTGGTGGAATATCAGTTTTTAAATACCGTTCAAGCCTCCTATCCAGAGCGGGAAGCCCGCACCGCATTTTTGTCTTTGTTTTTCAGCGTACTGGGAGGAGTGTCCATTGCAATCAATCTGGGCATCACGCCCCTTGTCCATCGGGCGCTGGGCCCCATTGCCGGACTGCTGTTGCAGCCGCTGATGATCTGGATTTTCTCATGCTGGTTCTTTTTTCAACCCACCTTGTTTTTCAGTGCTGCCACTAAAATCGGTGATCGCGCGCTGTCATACTCCATCAACCGCGCATCCAAAGAGCTGCTGTATGTGCCCGTGGATTCTGTTCTCATTTATCAGGCCAAGGCTTGGATTGACATGTTCGGCTATCGCCTGTTCAAGGTGTCCGGGTCTATATTAATCCTGCTCTTTACCCAGTGGCTGCCATTTACGGTCAGTGTGCCTCAGCTCAGCTGGTTTACGGTCAGCATCTGTGTCATCTGGCTGATTCTTGTCTGTCTGGTGCGCCAGGATTATCATCTGGTATGTCAGCAGGCGGGATGATCTTGATTTTGGATTTTAGATTGCGGGTTTTGGATTTCGAAGGTCGGAATGCGGAATGAAAAACATCGCTTTGAATTGGTTTTTTTTCGAACCAATAGAACTAATTAAACCAATTAAACCAATCAAACAGTATGCACTCAGAGAGCCCAAACACCTGAACACTGACACCTGTTTCCTGAAAAATATCTGACACCTGACACCTATCTCTCTTCAACCTAATCCCCATACTTCTCGAAATATGCATCCGGATTCGCTAACAGCTGCTGCATCCGATATCGATACCGCCCGATGATGGCCTGCTTGCTGCGCATATTCGTATACGCCTGCGGTGGAAGTTGTTCCAGCCATGCGATCTTATCTTCCAGTATTTCCTTTTCCTTTTGGATGCGCTCCTGGCGGGAAAGCGGTTTTTGGGTTTTGGCCGGCTTTGGGGTGGAAGCCTGTTCTTCTTTGTCAAGCTCCTCAAGAATGGCGTCGATGTTTTCTTCGTTTATTTTTTCTGTCTTCTGATCGCTTGTCGGGCCGGGCTGTATTTCAGGGGCGGTTTTTATGCGAACCGATCGATCGGCCGGCGGGGTATGGCTGTAATGTTTGACACCGTTTTCATCGGTCCAGGAATAAATTTCGGCCTGCACGCTGGATGCGGTTAGACCGGCAAAAATGAATACCATAACCATGGCGATGGATTTCATACCATCTCCTTCATTTTTCATTTGAGGGTATTGTGTCTGACATTTTCATCATCGTCTTGTTTAATTCTTATTTGGCTAAAATAAATGATGGCAAATTGCTCGGCAGCCATCATAAACTAACCTTAGCAGATTTTCGATGAACGATAAATAGTGAAGGGCAATATTGGGTAGATGCTTGCCGTGCAAAGAAAAAAGACGCCGGAAATTTCCCGGCGTCCTTCATTAAGTTATGATATGATTTCAATGCTAAGCCGCTTCAGCTGTAGCTTTAACTCTGTCTTCCTGGGAAATTTCGGCCAGTTTTTCGATCTCTTTGACGTCAAGACCCAGGCCTTCGGCGACACGCCGGCCGTAATCGGCATCTGCCTTAAAAAACAGAGCGGTCTGGCGCAACTGTAACCGCTTTTGAGCGCCGCCCAGATGAGCCACGATATTTCCGATGAGATGGTCGCGATCCTCATCGGTCATCACATCGCGATACAGGTTGCCGGCCTGAACAAAATCGTCATTGGGATGGGTATACGGATGCCGTGCGGCCACACCCGATACATCAAAAAACGGCTCTTGGGCTTCCGGATCCGGACCGGGACCCCCAAAACTGTTGGGCCAGTAATTCGGGCCGCCGGCGCCGTTGGCATCAAAGCGCATGAAACCATCTCGCTGGTAGCTATTCTCCGGTGCAGCCTTGGACGCATTGACGGGCAGCAGGTGATAATTGACCCCCAGACGATGAATATGGGTATCGTGATAGGAGAACAAACGGGCTTGCAGCATTTTGTCAGGTGATGCGGCAATACCCGGGACTAAATTGCCCGGACAGAAGGCAGCCTGTTCGACTTCGGCAAAATAATTCGTCGGGTTGCGGTCAAGGACCAGTTTGCCGATTTTAATGGGCGGCACTTCTTTATGGGGCCATACCTTGGTAATGTCAAAGATATCCCAGGCAAAGTCTGCGGCCTGTTCCGGTGTTAAAATCTGCATTTCCAGCGTCCACGACGGATAATCTTTGCGCTCAATGGCATCATAAAGGTCGCGAGTGGCATGATCCGGGTCTTCTGCGGCGATGCGCGTTGCTTCCTCCCGGGTGAGATTTTTGATACCCTGATCGATTTTGAAATGATAC
The DNA here is from genome assembly GCA_965370395.1 of uncultured bacterium. Classification (GTDB taxonomy): domain Bacteria; phylum Desulfobacterota; class Desulfobacteria; order Desulfobacterales; family JAHEIW01; genus JAHEIW01. The sequence continues at coordinate 6,192 of CBDUUO010000026.1, read as the reverse complement.
TGGACCCAAAAGTATTCACCCTTTTCATTATACCATTTAAACGTGTGGCTGCTGTAGCCGTTCATATGCCGATATGAGGCCGGCGTACCTCTGTCGGAGAACAGGATCGTGACCTGGTGGATCGATTCCGGGGTTAAGGATAGAAAATCCCAGAACATGTCCGGGTTCGGGCAGTTGGTGGCGGGATGTCGTTTCTGGGTGTGGATGAAATCCGGAAATTTTAGGGGATCCCGGATAAAAAATACCGGGGTGTTGTTGCCTACCATGTCATAGTTGCCCTCTTCGGTATAGAATTTTACCGCAAAGCCGCGGGGGTCTCGCGCTGTGTCGGCTGAACCTTTTTCGCCGCCGACAGTCGAAAATCTGGCAAAAACTTCAGTTCGTTTTCCGATTTCAGACAAAAATTTGGCTTTGGTATACTGGGTGACATCAGCTGTGACCTCGAAATAGCCGCCTGCGCCTGCGCCTTTGGCGTGTACGACGCGTTCGGGAATGCGTTCGCGATCAAAATGCGCTAACTTTTCCAGCAGATGAACATCCTGCATCAAGACCGGTCCGCGTTCACCGGCTGTTTTGCTGTTGAGATCATCACTTACCGGAATACCAAATGCGGTGGTTAATGTTTTTTTATCAGCCATTTTACATCCTCCTTTCCTGGTTGGTTTTTTTAATAATTATTATTTATAGAAAATACTTATCATTAGATAAGAAAAAAAATTCAGGCAGCCTTTTTGTCCTGGCAATCCGGACAAACGCCAAAAAAATCAAGCCGATGGCTGACAATCTGAAAGCCGGTTTCTTTGATCAATTCCTGGGTCATGTCTTTAAGACCTGATAGGTCAGGGTCAATTATTTTTTTGCAGCTTATGCAAATCACATGGGGATGGGGATAAGGCTTATTTCCATCATAGCGATTGCTGCCATCGCTGAAACCCAGCTCCAAAACTTCTCCAATCGATTTGATGAGAGAAACCGTTTTGTAAACCGTAGCCAAACTGGTTGTGGGAAAATCAACTCTAACGCGATCATATATTTTTTCGACGCTGGGATGACCTTGACTTGCTGCCAGAATTTTTAAAACAACCCACCGCTGAGGTGTAATCCGATACCCCTGTTCTTTTAATTCTTGAACCATTGTCTCCAGACGAACTTTGGGATCAGCCATTATCCATGGCCCTTTTATTGAGTTGAACCGGAAAGCGCATAATTATTATAGATAAGAAATATTAAAGGATAATTATTCTTACTAAAGAATAATGTCAAGTGAAATTTCACAGTCGATCCTACTCCATTGAAGCTGTTTCAATTTAATGTTATGGGATGTTGTAAGATTTCATTCAATAAACTGATTTTAAAAGAATTCCATGACTTTAGATGCCTTCGACTGGACCATAATCATCATCTACCTGATCGGTATGATCGGGTTAAGTTTTTTTTTGGCCCGCGGCCAAAAAACCGATCGGGACTATTATCTGGGCGGTAACAAAACCGCACCGCTTCCCATCGCCCTTTCCACCATGGCCACCCAGTGCTCAACCAACAGCCTATTGGGTGCACCGGCCTTTGTGGCCTTTGCAGCCGGCGGCGGGATGATCTGGCTTCAGTATGAGCTGGCCGTACCTTTTGCGATGATTTTTTTAATGGCGCTGATTTTTCCGGTTTTGCGGAGTCTCAATCTAATTTCCCTGTACGCCTACCTTGAAAAGCGTTTTGATGCCGGCACCCGCACCATCATCAGCATTCTTTTTCAGTTTCTGCGGGCGTTTTCCACCGGAGTGACCGTCTACGGCATTTCTCTGGTTCTGATGATCTGCCTGAATCTTCCATTCTGGGCGGCGGTGCTGATGCTGGGCGGCGTTACAATTTTATATGACGTACTGGGGGGCATGAAAGCGGTCATCTGGTCCGATGTGATTCAGATCGTGGTGCTGTTTGGCGCCATTCTGGCGGCGATTGTTGTAGCCGTTGATCTGGCAGGCGGCCTGTCCGTCGTATTTGACCAACCGGCAAGATTGCGGGCCGTTGATTTTGCCGGTCATGGCCTGGGAGATGGTAAGACCTTTGCTTTCTGGCCCATGCTGATCGGCGGGCTTTTTTTATACCTCTCATATTACGGTTGTGACCAGACTCAGGCCCAGCGGGAACTTTCCACCCGCAGCGTGGACGATACCAATCGGGCCCTGTTTTTAGACGGTATGATGCGTTTTCCGCTGGTTTTATCCTACTGCTTTTTGGGTCTCTGTCTGGGTGCCTATGCCCTGTTGCACCCGGATTTTGTTTCCGGTTTGCCGGTTACCGAAATCGGTGAACCCAACTATAATCTGGCCGTGCCTGTTTTTGTATTGAAACATTTTCCCCACGGATTGATCGGTTTGGTAATGGTGGGGTTATTTGCCGCTGCTATGTCATCCTTGGACTCCACCCTGAACGCCCTCAGTGCGCTGAGCATGCAGGATATCATCAAGCGTTATCTAAAAATAGAACTGTCGGGCCGGATGGAACTGGTCATATCCAAATTGCTGACCGTTTTCTGGGGGGCGGTGTGTCTGGTTTTTGCGTTTTTTGTGGGCGGCATTTCCGATACGATCATCGAATCCATCAACAAAATCGGATCTTTAATTAATGGGCCCCTGCTGGCGGTTTTTCTGATGGGGATGCTGACCCGGCGGGTGAACGGGCCGGGTGCCACCATTGGTTTGATCGTCGGTTTTGGGGTGAATCTTTTGTTGTGGAAATACGCACCCAAAATTTCCTGGCTGTGGTGGAATGTGATCGGCTTTTTTATCGCTTACGCGATAGGGTATCTGATCAGCCTGGCATTTCCCAAGCCGGATCGCGCCAAATTGGAAGGCACCCTGGTTCAACGCCTTCGCGGATCACTTAGCGCGCATCAGATTAACTGGCGGCCGTATTATGTCACCCTGGCGCTATATGGCACAGGGATATTAACATTCCTGATGATCATAACTTATGGCTAAAAGATATTGAAATGATGGAGTAACCTTGATTTTGGATTTTGGCCTGCGACGAGCTCAGTCGAGTCGAATTTGGATTGCGGATTGAAACTGTCAGAAGCTGATGCGCAGCTATTTGGTCAGGCATTAAATTCGGGAATTGCGGACCCATCCGGTAGATGGAGTCAGGCCGTAACCGGTGAGAGGTCTTTCCGAAAAAGATAAGCGATCAGCACGACTGTCAACAAGGGAATTATGGTGAGGGCACCCAATACCGGCCGGATGGAAAAAATATCGGCCAACTTTCCCGTCAGGGGGGTTAGCAACCCGCCCATACCATATGCAAGCCCCATCATCAGGCTGGAGGCCATAGATTTTCCCTGAGGGGCCAGCCTTTGTGCCAGCGCAACTCCCAGCGGGAGGGTGGCCAGAATAAAAAATCCGGATAAAAAGACAAATACAAACATCCAGAACCCATGCAGATAAAGCGCTGCAGCCATGCAGGGCGTGGCCAAAAAATGGGCACAAATAAACACCGATTTAAAACCAATCCGGTCGGAAAGATGACCTGCCAGAAGCCCGCTTAACGCACCGGCGACAACGAACAACGAAACCAGGGCACCGATCGAAACCAGAGAATAGCCCTGGCGAGCAACCATTACGGGAAGAAAGGTCATAAACGATTGGCTGACATAGGCGCGCAGGGTCATTACCAGCCAGATCAACACGATCGGCAGCCAGACCGGGCCAAAAATTTCCTTGATGGAATTGATGAAACCCCGACTCTTTATTGTACTGGCTTGAGGAACCGGAACGGTCCTGTAAAGAAAAACCAATGCTGCAAAACCCAGTATCATAGAAAACGGCATTGAGCTGAGACCATATGCCCCGACCAGCCAGCTGATGAAAAGCGGTCCGATGGCAAACGAAAGTGTGCCGCCCATGCCAAATATGGACATGGCCAATCCAAAACGCCGGCCGGCGTAAGGCTCAACCATTCCGGCGGCTGTCGGGTGAAACATGGAAGAGCCGACAGAACCCAGGCACACGAAAAGGACCAGCATCCAAAAATAAGGTGTGATTCCAGTTAACGGAATAAACACCATCACCAGCAAGGGGCCGCCTAAAGCAAAAAAGCGCGAGGGGTGGCGGTCGGCGATATATCCCACCGGGGGCTGAACCACAAATGCCAGAAAGCGGCTCAGACCTATAATCAAACCGGCCTGGGCGAGGGTTAAAGAAAATTTGTCGATAAAAAGCGGCAGCAGGGGGATAATAAAGGAGTTATAAAAGTCACCCACAAAGTGGATAAGGGTCAGGGACAGAATTATTTTTACGTTGGCTTCTTGTCGGTGAGCTGTCAATTGAATGGCCTCATTTTAAAATGTTCAACGCCTGCTTTGCTCGAGGTTCACCCTTCCATTTTTTCATGATGGTAACGGACGAAATCGATGACCGCTGCGGGAAAATTATAATTTTTTAGGATGACCACAGCGAGGTTTCCTTTAAATTGGGCTTCTTCAAGCGGAAGCGAGGTGTATAATTAAATGCCGAAGCACTGTCAACAAAAAAATGGGTCATAGATAGCTGGCTGAAACCAATACCGATTTGGCATTCGTTTGGTGTTGACGGTCTCATTGCCGGTGGTTTTTGGATTTTCGGTTTTAAGGTTGCTATATTATTTAAAATTATTATAGTACTTTTTAGCGTTTATATTCGAAAATGAAAAAAATATAACGATTACAGTCAGAAAACCTCTTTAATAGCAAGGAAGATCCGATGAAACGCATATTTATACCGTTATTGGCTGTTTGTGCTATTTTAATTGCCGGTCTTTTTCTGTTCTCTGGTGCCGCCGCAGATGAAAATACCTGTACCTTCAAAGCAGATGCGAATAAAGTTCACATAACGGTATGGGATGAAGATTCAGAAGAAGAGCGGCAGGGTAAAATTTTTGAAGGCTGGCTTAAATCAGGTGAACGCAAAAAGGTTCAAAGCAGCACCGGCTTTATTGTTTTCAGCTATAAATTAGCCGCTGATGATCGGTCTTATGGCGACAACCACAGAACCTGTAAAAGCGGCAATACCATTCGGGTACCCTGATATTTTGGGCTTGCCGCTTTGGGACCCCATTTAATCAGGTCATCTGCCTTGAGAATCGAATTACGCGCTTGACATACTGCCGGGTTTCCGGATAGGGGACCCGGCCGTTATATTTTATTACGGTTCCCGGGCCGGCATTATAGGCTGCCAGGGCTTTCCTGACATTCCCCCCAAAACGATCCAACATTTTTCGTAAATATTTCGCACCACCGTCGATATTTTGTTCGATATCAAAGGGATTTTTGACTCCCAGCTCCTTGGCGGTCGCCGGCATCAGCTGCATCAAACCCTGGGCACCGGCCGAAGAAACGGCGTTTGTCTTAAAATTTGATTCCGCCCGGATAACAGCCTTGATGAGCTCCGGCGGCAAATTGTATTTTGCGGCCGCTTTTTGAACGTTTTGTTCGATGATTTGCTTATCGGTTAAACCGGCCGGTTGAGGTCTGGTTTTGTTCAGCGGCTTTTCAACGGGACCCTTATCTTTAATTTTATGGCCGGGATGCGGCTGGGTGTTTAACGTCGCTCGTTTAATCGAATAATCAGGAAATCGATTAGAAACGGTATTTTTCGATTCTGTATCGGCCGGTTGGGGCTGCGGCCGGTAACGTGATTTCGAGATGACCGGTCGGGCCCGGTAGTCTTGAATGGTTAACCCTCTGGTTTTATAAATGTTTTTGAATGGCTGGGTCTGGATTGTTGAAAGCATGTTTTTAAACCCGCTGGCTTCAGTTCCTGGGATCCGAAATGACAGATTTTTGGGATAAGCCCTGAGGCTTCCCAGGGTTTTGCTGCCGAGATAACTATTGATGGAATACAGATTCTTAAATGCCATAATAGTGCTCATTCACCATTAATCATTAAGGGGTAGTTTGATCTTAAAATTAAGTAGCAATATCTGTTCCAAATTAAAAAATTTAAGCATTTATATATATATTCAAATATTTAGTAATGATGGCACTTTAACGAGAACTGCCGTAATAAAGAAAAATTTGCCGTTTCACCGGTGTATCCCGGAAAAATGGGTAATCGTTACTGGATTAAGAAACAAAGGGATCAAGTTGGAAGCGCTTTTGATTATACCGGTTGTCATAAATATGTTCCGTTTGCCAGATTCGCTAACAAGGGAAAATGTAAT
>CBDUUO010000025.1:0-15566 GCA_965370395.1 uncultured bacterium | reverse complement strand
CAGTTTCAATTGACAATCAAGAAATAATGCAACATATTTGCATTTAGCAGGATAAATTATCTTATTGGCAGCACACTTTATCAGGATAGATAACATTTATGTGGGTGAATCAGCGCAAGCTCGTTTTAATCGGTACGTTCTTGATTTCAGGGGCCTTTTTGCTCATCTGCAGTGGACATGCACAGGCAGGAAAAAAGTTGGCTGTTTTCGTGAGCATCCCACCTCAAAAATATTTTTTGCACCAAATTGGCAAGCAACGGGTGGATATTCAGGTGATGGTTAAACCTGGAGCCAGCCCGGCGACTTACGAGCCCAAGCCACGGCAGATGGCCGCTATTTCCAGGACGCATATCTATTTTGCCGTCGGAGTGCCCTTTGAAAAAACCTGGCTGAAAAAAATCGCTGCAGCCAACCCCGACATGCAGGTGGTGTATACGGACCATGGCATCCAAAAAATCCCCATGGCAACAAATCACACCGAATCTGAACGCCACCGGGAAAAAGACCATCACGGCGAGCTTGACCCCCACATCTGGCTGTCTCCAACACTGGTTATGACCCAGGCGCGCACGATTCTGAATGCTTTAGTTGAAATTGATCCGGACCATAGAGCGGTATATGAAGCCAACACCAAAGTCTTTTTCTCAAAACTTGCGGCGCTGGATGACGAGCTTAAAAATATCTTTGCCGGCAAGCAGGGGTTTCAATTTATGGTCTTTCACCCGTCCTGGGGCTACTTTGCCCGGGCCTATGGTTTGCAACAGGTGCCGGTCGAAATTGAAGGTAAAAATCCCAAGCCGGCTCAGCTCAAAGCACTGATTGAGCATGCCAAAAAGAAGCATATCAATATCATCTTTGTGCAGCCGCAGTTCTCATCCAGGAGCGCCAGGCTGTTAGCAAAAGAAATTGGCGGTCAGGTGATATTTGCCGATCCGCTGGCTCCCGATTGGTCCGGTAACCTTCGCGAGGTCGCCCAAAAATTTAAAGTGGCTTTAAGATAAAAGGCATTCTATGCAGGATTCAATTGTTGAAATAAAAGACGTTTGGTTTGCCTACAACGGACAAACGGTACTCGAGGACGTCAGCCTGGATATCCGGCAAGGGGATTTTATCGCCATGATCGGTCCCAACGGCGGGGGCAAAACCACCCTGTTGAAACTCATGCTGGGCCTGCTTAAACCGGGTAAAGGTTCTATCCGGGTCCTGGGAGACACCACGGGAAAGGCATCTCACCACATCGGTTACGTATCCCAGGACGTTCACATCAACCGCAGCTTCCCCATCACGTCCATCGACGTAGTGCTGATGGGCAAGCTGGGACCCAACAAAAGATGGGGTCGAAGCTCCGCACAAGATCGTCGCGAAGCGCTTGAGGCCTTAGAGCGAATGGAAACCGAAGCATTTGCAGATAGCAAAATCGGTGAACTTTCAGGCGGTCAGCGCCAGCGCGTGTTTATTGCCAGGGCTTTAGTCACTCAACCGAAAGTGTTGCTGCTGGATGAGCCCACCGCCAGCATCGATGCCAAAGGCCAGGCTGAGTTTTACAGACTGCTAAAAACGCTAAACAAAGACATTACCATTCTGGTGGTCAGCCATGATCTGGTGGCGATTTCAACCTATGTCAAATCCGTCACTTGCGTAAACAAGCGGCTGCACTATCATCACCAGGCCGAAATTACCGGTGAAATGCTGGAAGAGATGTATCCCTGCACCGATGAGGAAATCTGCCCCGTTGAACTGATCGCTCACGGACTACCCCATCGGGTTTTGAAGCATCACCCGGACTAAACTTAGGGGCTTTGCCCCAATTGGAATGTTGGAACAATGGAATTGTGGAATGATGGGTATCATAAAAAAATGTAGACCCAGCATTTTTTGTAGAAAGTGTTATTTTCCGCTTTCCATACCCAGTATTCCAATATTCCATCATTCCATGTGGCTTACAAAAGAAGATGGCCACAAAAAGCACTATAGTTCCAATAAGTTGTAGAAATTCCGAGACGTAAAATCATGCTCGAAGCACTGCAATATGAATTTATGCGCAATGCCCTGGCAGCCGGGCTTCTTGTCAGCGTCATCTGCGGGATTATGGGAACCCTGGTGGTGGTCAACCGGATCGTTTTTCTTTCCGGCGGGATTGCCCATGCCGCTTATGGCGGGATCGGTTTATCCTTCTTTCTGGGCTGGCCTTACCTGGTCGGTACGCTCGGATTTTCCTTCACGGCTGCAATGGTTATGGCGGCGGTCAGTCTGAAAGCCAAACACCGGGCCGACACCATCATCGGTGTTATCTGGGCCCTGGGGATGGCGTGCGGCATCATATTGCTGGACCTGACACCCGGATACAATGTGGATCTGATGAGCTATTTGTTCGGCAGCATTCTTACGGTTCCACAATCGGATTTGTGGATCATGCTGATTGTGGGAGTGCTGATCGGCGGCTTTGTCATCTATTTTTATAAAGATCTGTTGGCCATATCCTATGACGAGGAATTTGCCCGGATTCGGGGGGTGCCGACTAGAGCGCTTTATTTTGCGTTAATTGGCATGCTGGCGGTAACAATTGTGATGGTGATCCAGGTTGTGGGACTGATTTTGGTGATTGCGCTGCTAACCATTCCTCCGTTTATGGTCGAAAAGTATGCCAAATCCCTTTTTCAAATGATGATGGGCTCCAGCCTGCTGGGGGCTGTATTTACGGTCTGCGGCCTGTGGCTGTCCTACGCGTTTGATTTGACATCGGGCGCATCCATCATCCTGGTTGCCGGGATTGCCTTTTTTCTTTTCTTTTTGATTGACCACCTGATCGTCAGCCGCCGGCAGAATTCAAAATACGTGCCCACCGCCAACCCCGAGAGGAGTTAAGGTGTGCCATCAATGTGATTATTCTGAGCTTCTAAAGGCGCGTGAACTGGGGGTAACCCGAAACCGCCGTCGTGTTCTGGAGGTCATCGGCAGCCATCACTTTCCACTTTCTGCCGGTGAAATATACAAAACCCTGGGACGCAACACTTCGATCAATCGCGTAACGGTCTATCGGATCCTTGATTTGCTCGTGGAGCGTGGATTGGTCGAACGGCTGAGCGGTGGCGGGCGGTCATTTGTTTATGGCCTGGCTCCCAACGAACATCATCCGGCGCACCCACATTTTTTTTGCAAGAGCTGCGGCCATTTGGAATGTTTAAGCCCGCAGAGCCTCAATGTTGATACAAAACCTATGCAACGGACCTTCCCGGGATTGATTCAAGGTCTGGAGGTGCGTGTCAGTGGGATCTGTAAAACCTGCCTGAAAACCCATAGAAAAACAGTTCATTAAAATTTAATCTCAGACGACCTTGACAATACACATTCAAGGTGTATTATGTGTATATAATACACATAAAGGGATTTGGTTATGAGAACTAATATTGTTATCGATGATGATTTGCTTGAAGAAGCTTTTTCGGTAAGTGGTGCCAGAACCAAAAAAGATCTGATCCATGAAGCATTAAGAGCATTTATAAGATTGAACAAACGCAAAGACCTTACGGAACTGGCGGGTGCAATAAACTTCTATAAGGGCTATGATCATAAAAAGCTGAGGAGAATGAGAGGGTGATTCTAGTCGATACTTCTGTTTGGGTTGAAGTTCTACGGGATAAAACCGGTCGAATAGTGAAAGTATTTCGAGAACGGGCTGGTGATGAAATAATTGCTTTCAGTCGCTTTACACAGCTTGAGCTCCTTCAGGGAGCGAAAAATGAGCAGGAATGGCAACGGCTTGATACCTATCTTTCAACTCAATATTATCTTGAAGCAACTGAAGATACATGGCGAGATGCTGCCAGAATATATTTTGAACTCAGGAAGAACGGGATAACAATAAATAGCTCAATTGATTGTTGCATCGCTCAGTTAGCTATTGAAACTCAGGTATTGCTTTTGCACAGAGATAAAGATTTTGAGAAGATTGCCAGGATTAGACCTCTGGCTGCCGATGGATTTAGGCTAAGATAGGGATACGAAAAAAGTGACTAAAGTGAACTAAAATGAGCTAAAGTGCCTAAAATTCTGGAGTCGCTCGCGCAGCACAGGCGCCCCGTGTCGCTCCCTCTTTTTTAATATAATTAACAGATCGTAAATAAGCTGTTTATCGAAGAATTTAATAGCCTAAACGGGTATCAGAGATTTTAGATTTTGTTCGATGGCAAGGCGCGTTACGGTTTGAAAACGGAGCGTACACGGAGTACGTGAGTATTTTAAACCGGAACGCAACGCCGTCAGCGGGCAAAAGATGAAATCTCTGATACCCGTTTTAGCCGCACTTGTTGAAGCCACAGAAATGACAAAGAATACAGCCTTCCTCGAAGCTGACCGTCTGACCGCATTCCGGGCATTTTTCGCCCAGAAGGCTGTATTGGGTTTTGTGGTTTGGTTTGGCGGCATCGCCGGAAACGTACTTTTTTTCCAGTACCCGGGCGATGGCATCGGGGATAGACAGCACCAACCCGCCATTTTGAAAGATAGGATGTTCACCGCCGATACCTTTCAGCTGGTCCACGATCTCATCTACTTTTACACCCGATCTCAAAGCCAGAGATGCCAGGCGGCCAATGGCTTCGGTTTTGGCGGTGGTGGACCGGCCGGATTTGCCGATGGTGGCAAAGACCTCAAAGGGCTTGTTGTCATATTCAGTGACGGTCACATAAAGATGGCCGTAACCGGTTTTCATCCTGGTGGTGAAGCCATTGAGCGTCTCCGGTCGTTCTTTGACGGCCGTCAGGAATTTGTTCCCGAGCTTTTCTTTTTGAGAAAGTGATAAAACCTGGTTTTCTTTGCTGCCGTCCCTGTAAATCGTCACGCCTTTGCAGCCCAGCTCATAGGCCAGATTATAGACCTTCATCACGTCATTGACGGTGGCATCGTGAGGCAGATTGACGGTCTTGGATACGGCATTATCCGTATATTTTTGAAAAGCAGCCTGCATGCGAATATGCCAGTCCGGTGATACATCATGGGCAGTGACAAATACTTTACGCACATCTTTGGGTATCTGCTTGATTTTTTTGATGCTGCCGCTTTTAGCAATTTCATCCATCAATTCACGGCTGTAAAAGCGCCGGTCATTGGCTACCTCTTCAAAATAGGGATTGACTTCGAGCAGTTTGTCGTTGTCCATCACATTGCGTACAAAGCTAAGTGCAAACAGGGGCTCGATGCCGCTGGAGCAGCCGGCGATAATGCTCAACGTACCGGTGGGGGCGATGGTGGTACAGGTCGCGTTGCGCAGTTTGACGGCCGGGTCTTTGTATATGCTTTCATCCCAGTTGGGAAATACCCCGCGCTCGTCGGCCAGATTCTGGGACGCTTCGTGGGCGTTTTCCTGTATGAAACGCATGACCGTTTCGGCAGTTTCCAGCGCTTCCTCTGAGTTATAGGGAATTTTCTGCTGGTAAAGCATATCGGCAAACCCCATAACGCCCAGGCCGATTTTGCGATTGCCGCGAACCATTTCATGGATTTCCGGCAGCGGGTATCTGGACATGTCGATGGTGTTATCTAAAAAACGAACCGTCGCGCTAACCAGCTCTTTTAATCCTTCATAATCGATAACCGGGCCGTCACCGTTTTCCAGCACAAATTTAGCCAGGTTGATCGATCCCAGATTACAGGCTTCCATGGGCAGCAGCGGCTGTTCGCCGCAGGGATTGGTGCTTTCGATATCGCCCAGCTGCGGTGTGGGGTTATCCTGATTGATACGATCTAAAAAGATGATGCCCGGATCCCCGTTTTTCCAGGCCTGCTTTACCAGGGTTTGATAAACTTCAGTCGCATTCAAGCGGCTAACCGCTTTTTGATCGCGGGGATCCATCAGGTCATAATCTTCCTGCTGGTCAACGGCTTCCATAAATTTATCGGAGACCCCCACTGAAATATTGAAATTATTGAGCTCGCTGTTGTTTTCTTTGCTGTAGATAAACTCCATGATATCCGGGTGATCCACCCGTAAAATCGCCATATTGGCCCCGCGGCGGGTCCCCCCCTGCTTGACCTGCTCGGTGGCGGTGTTAAAAATCTTCATAAATGATACCGGACCCGAGGCGACGCCGCCGGTGGTGCCGACGGTGCTGTTTTTTGGGCGCAGCCGTGAAAACGCAAAACCGGTTCCACCACCGGATTTATGAATCAGGGCCGCATGATGCAGCGCCCCGAAAATGCCCTCCATGCTGTCTTCAACCGGCAGAACGAAACAAGCGGCCAGCTGCCCCAGCCGGCGCCCGGCATTCATCAGGGTGGGGGAATTGGGCAGAAATTTAGACTCGGTCATCATTTCAAAGAAGATTTCTTCCCATTTATCGACCTGTTTGTTGGATTTATCGCTGTATTTTTTCTCTGCTTTGGCGATGTGCCGGGCCACCCGACGAAACATTTGCTCGGGAGTTTCAATCACCTTGCCTTTGCGGTTTTTTTTCAAATAGCGTCTTTTTAATACCCGTCTGGCGTTTTCAGAGAGATTGAGTCGGCTTTTAACAAAAATCGATTTATCCAGGCGAATCGGTGAGGGCTTGGTCAAGCCGAATTCCATTAATTTGGTTTCAATCATTTTTTCGATAAACGAGACCGGGATAGTGCTTATTTCCAGTTTGGAAATTTCCTCACGCAGGGACCGGCTGATACCCATGGCCTGATCGGTGTCAATCGGGTTTTCGCGGATGAGAATGTCGCTAAAAAGCTGATCATCCCAGGTGTAAGTGCCCAGATCAAAACTGCCTTCGTCGGTAACTAAAAACTTGCCTTTTTGCTCCATTGTGCTGCTCCTGATTCGAAAAAATGATATTTAATTGAATGTTATATTGTTTTGCCGTCGTTTTTAAAGAATAAAAAAGCCCGCAGCTATCTGAACCATAGCCGTCTTTTATTGTATAAATATGAGGAATTTTAACCTATTTGAGAAGATGTGATACGGCTAATGGGAAATCGTTTCGATGCAAACAAATTGGATGGTAATTATCCGTCTAGGATCAGCTCTGACCAGAGCCCAGGATGACCCGGTTTTCCGAATTAGCCTATCATATAGTGCAGTTATCATTTATCTCATACAATATGTTGTATGTCAAGAAAAATATAGAGTCGAATTGGCGCTGACTAGTCATTTTCAAAAGCTGTCATCATTCTTCTGCTAATTCTTCCGCATTCCGCATTCCGACTTCAGCGATACTCTCTATCTTTTGTCATCTGATTTCTGCTTACTCCCTACTGCCTACTGTCCTCTGTCCTCTGTTATCTGTTTTCGACTCGGCTGCCTTCGACATGAGCTCAGGCCGAATGTAGCTCGTCGCAGGCTAATTTCTGTTTAATGTTATTTGTTCTTCAGTGTTGCCCTTCCAACAAGATCCTTGCCAAACTTTTTACTGATCGAATCAAGGGCTTTGTCTATTTTTTCCCAATCATCTCGGGTTTCTGCGTGGGTATCGAAGAGGCCCATTTGTACCGAAGCGGTGACCGACGAAAACCCTGAGGTTCCCACACCGATCAACCGAATTTTTTGGGTAATTTTGTAGTCATCCATTAATTGTGCAGCGTGTTTGTAAATGGTTTTAGATGATTGGGTGGGGATGGCAATGGTTGTCCGCCGAGTAACTGTTTTGAAGTCCTCATCTTTTATTTTGATGGTAATGGTTTTGGCGCGCACACCCGTTTTTCGTAACTGTTTGGACACTTCCCCGGATTGACTCAAAAGGTAGCGTTTCAGCAGCTTGACATCGCGAGTATCTGCTGCCAGTGTGCGTTCACTGCTGATGGATTTGTGAGGCGCTTGCGGTGTTACCGGGGAATGGTCGCTGCCGGATGAAAGCGTGCGCAGGCGTTTGCCGAATTTGCCCAGATGTTTCAGCAGTGATTTTTCGGGCAGTCGCTGAACATCACCCAGGGTTCGAATTCCCAAAAGCTCGAGCTGACGAAACATCTTTTTGCCAACGCCGGGGACTTTTTTTACGGGAAGCGAATCAATAAACTCCGGTACCTTATCCGGCAGGATCAGTGTCAGCCCGTCGGGCTTTTCCATGTCGGAGGCAATCTTTGCCAGAAATTTATTGGGCGCCACGCCCACCGAACAGGTCAGGTTAACGGTCTCTTTAATTTTTCTTTTAATTTCCCTGGCGATTTCCTGTGGTTCTCCAAACAGACGCTGGCATCCCGTGATATCCATGTAGGCTTCATCGATGGACACGGGTTCCACCAGGGGAGAGAAATCCTTAAGAAGGGCCATTACTTTTTTAGACACTTCTTTATAGCGGCGCATTCGCGGGGGTACAAAAATTCCATGAGGGCATTTCTGTTTGGCCTGATAGATCGGCATGGCTGAATGAACGCCGAATTGTCTGGCTTCATAGCTGGCTGCCGAAACCACTCCGCGGTTTGAGGTTCCGCCGACAATGACGCATTTGTTCTTAAGCCGGGGATCATCCAGTTGCTCCACGGAGGCATAAAAAGCATCCATGTCGATATGCAGAATCATTTGAATTCGGAATTCGGAATGTGGAATGCGGAATTAAAGAATTCTTCGAATGCTATAAGCATTAGCATGATTTACAGCCATTCCAAAACACTAACCCAGTTTCAAGCGACCGCCAGCCATTGGCGAAAACTAGATCCCAGATTATTGTTTCCTTTTAAGATGTGTTATGTTATTTGTTACAAAAATGTATTATTTATATTTTATATCGACAGATTCGTAACCCGCTATCGTTAAAACTCGATGATTTAATGAATTGGGGCGAAGCCCCCTGACTTAAAATTTTTGGAAAAAATTTTAACATGAAACCCATTGAAGAAATTACCCTGCTTTACGAAATCACCAATGCGCTAAACGAGCATCTGGATTTGAGAAAGTCTCTGTATAAGGTGCTGGATATCCTGTCGAGTTCGATGAATATGGTGCAGGGCACTATAACAATTTTGAATCCCCTGCGCAATGAGATTAATATCGAAGTGGCCCACGGTCTGGCTCAAAGCACCATGAACCGGGTCAAATACAAGCTTGGAGAAGGTATTACCGGTAAAGTGATCGAAACCGGCAAGGCGGTTTCCATTCCCAAAATCAGCGAGGAACCGGCCTTTTTGGATCGCACGGCGACACGCAAGAAAAAACAGGGCAAAGAGCGATCATTTATCTGTGTCCCGGTCCAAAAGGGCAAACAGGTCATCGGAGCCCTCAGTGTGGACCGACCGTTTGAGAAGACCTATTCGCTCAAAAGCGGAGAAAAACTGCTTTCGGTTATCGCGACGATGATCGCCGGCCATGTTATCAAGCTTGAAACCATTCGTCTGGAAAAAGAACGGCTGCGTGAGGAGAACCGGCGGCTGCAAAACGTGCTCAAAGACAAATACAGTATCAGCAATATTATCGGCAACAGCAATAAAATGCGTGAGGTTTTTCAAATGGTCTCGCAGGTTTGCAAGAGCAATGCAACCGTTCTGATTCGGGGCGAAAGCGGGACCGGCAAAGAGCTGGTTGCCAACTCAATTCACTACAACAGCCATCGTACAAAAAATCATTTTGTTAAAGTCAATTGCGCCGCTTTGCCCGTCAATCTGATTGAAAGCGAACTGTTTGGCCATGAGAAAGGTGCTTTCACCGGCGCCATCAAACAAAAAATCGGGAAATTTGAACTGGCCCACAAGGGCACCATATTTCTTGATGAAATCGGATCTCTGGGGCTGGAGGTTCAGGCCAATCTGCTTAGAATACTTCAAGAAAAGGAATTTGAGCGAGTGGGTGGACACCGGACCCTGAAGGCCGATGTGCGCATTATCGCCGCCACCAATAAAAACCTGGAGGAGGCCCTTGAGGATGAGACCTTCAGGGGTGATCTCTACTATCGATTGAATGTTTTTCCCATTTACCTTCCGCCGCTTCGAGAGCGAAAGACCGATATATTATTGCTGGCAGACTATTTTCTCGAAAAATATGCCAAGGAAAATCACAAAAATATAAAAAGACTGTCGACACCGGCCATTGACATGCTCATGGAATACCACTGGCCGGGAAATGTGAGAGAGCTTGAAAACTGCATTGAGCGTGCGGTGCTGCTTTGCGAGGAAGGCGTGATTCACAGCTACCACTTGCCGCCAACCCTTCAAACCGGTAAGGAATCGGGTACCGTGCCCGTGCTCTCACTGGAGGATGCCGTCGCCAGCGTTGAGAAAGAGATGATCATCGACGCCCTGAAAAACACCCGGGGCAACATCACCATGGCCGCCGGAATTTTGAAGACCACCGTGAGGAAATTTGCCTATAAGGCGCAGAAGTTCGGCATCGACTATCGTCATTACCGCTAAAACCAGTTTCGGTTAGTTAATTTGTTATAAAAATAGCTTGCAATTGAGGCAAATTGGTACTATATTAGATCCATAATGGATCTGTTTTGGAGGGATAAAAATGCCGGTAAATCTATCAATTAAGAATGTACCTGATCATATTGCCGATCAACTGCGCCGCAGAGCAGCCGGGCATCACCGATCATTGCAAGGCGAGCTAATGAGCATATTGGAAGAAACCGTAACAAAAGAAGCAATAATTTCGCCAAAGGAGCTTTTAGTGGAGCTTCATAACGTGGGTCTCAGAACACCGGCGGAGGCCGCTAAATTCGTGAGAGAAGACCGGGATGCCCGTTAAAGTCGTTGACGCTTCGGCGCTGGGAGCGCTGGTTTTTGGTGAGCCGAAAGCAGAAGCAATCGCCAGTGAATTAATGGGTGCGACTTTGGCAGCACCTCCGTTGCTCCGGTTTGAGCTGGCAAGCATCTGTTTGAAAAAAATCAAAAAGCATTCTACTCAGGCGGAGGAAATTCTGGCCGCATTTCGACTTTCCAAACGACTTGCCATCGAGATAGTTGAAGTGGTGCATCCGGAAGTGATTCAACTGGCCCGAAAGACCGGGCTTACCACTTACGATGCCAGTTATTTGTGGCTTGCCTATCAGCTGAATGGTCAGGTGGTGACATTGGATAAAAGGCTTGCGGAAGTATCCGGCCAATAACCTCGTTCGCTTCGCTAGGAAATAAAACAGCCCCGCTTGTGAAAGCGGGGCTGCAATGTTTTTTAACCGGCTAAACCGTCCGCCTGCTATATATCGTAATACAGGTAAAATTCATGGGGATGCGGACGCAGTTTGACGTCGTTGATTTCATTTTCGGTTTTGTACTCAATCCACATGTCGATGGCATCCTGGGTGAACACATCGCCCTTTAACAGGAATTCCTGATCGGCTTTCAAGGCCTCGAAGGCCTCATCTAAAGATCCGGGAGCCGACGGGATTTCAGCCAATTCTTCCGGAGGAAGATTGTAGATGTCTTTATCGAGCGGATCGCCCGGGTCGATTTTATTCTGGATGCCGTCAATGACGGCCATCAGCATGGCTGAAAAGGCCAGGTACCCGTTACAGGACGGATCCGGGGTTCTGAACTCGATGCGTTTGGCTTTTGGTGATGGCGAATACATCGGGATGCGGACCGCGGCACTGCGGTTACGGCTGGAGTACGCCAGATTGACCGGGGCTTCAAAACCCGGCACCAGGCGTTTGTATGAGTTGGTGGTCGGGTTGGTAAAGGCGGTCAATGCACGGCAGTGTTTTAGGATACCGCCGATGCCGTAAAGCGCCTCCTGAGATATTCCGGCATATTTGTCACCGGCAAACAGCGGCTGGTTTTCTTTCCAGATACTGATATGCGTATGCATACCGCTGCCGTTATCCTCAAAAAGCGGTTTGGGCATGAAAGTGACGGTATGATTGTGGCGATAGGCCACATTTTTAAGCACATATTTAAACCACATGAGCTGATCTGACATCTGCAGCAGGGGCTTGAAGCGCATGTCGATTTCGGCCTGGCCGGCGGTGGCCACCTCATGATGCTGGGCCTCGGTTTCGATCCCCAGATCTTCCAGGGTCAGGATCATCTCGGTGCGCAGGTCCTGAAATTTATCCATGGGCGGAACCGGAAAATAGCCTTCTTTGTGGCGCGGCTTGTAGCCCAGGTTGGGACCTTCGTCCCGGCCGGTGTTCCAGTTACCCTCGACCGAATCGATCTCATAAAAGGCAGAGAAGCGGGTGGATTCAAAACGGATATCATCAAAGATAAAAAATTCGGCTTCCGGGCCAAAGTTGGCTACGTCACCGATTCCGCTGCTTTTTAAATAAGCGTCTGCTTTTTGAGCAATATTTCGCGGATCGCGGGTATAGGCCTCCCGGGTAATCGGATCAACGATGTTGCAGATCAACACCAGGGTCGGGGCTTCATAAAATGGATCCATTTTTGCGGTCGTCGCGTCGGGAACCACCAGCATGTCGCTGGCATGAATGGGCTGCCAGCCGCGTATGCTGGAGGCGTCAAAGCCGAATCCATCTTCAAAACTGGACTCTTCGAGTTCACGGATTGGAACCGTAAAATGCTGCCATAATCCCGGAAAATCCATAAACCGCAGATCGACGACTCTTGCGCCGTTTTCCTTTGCCATGTCCAATACTTCTTTGGCTGTCATAAGATTGTTTCTCCTTTATACTAAAAAATTTAAAGATTTAGGAATTCATATTGCATCAACGCCAGTCTCCCCCGTCCTCACCCGCAAGGCTTGCTCTACCGGTATCACAAAAATCTTGCCATCTCCTATTTTGCCTGTGTTGGCAGCTTCGCGGATACTTTCGACGACCTGATCGGTGCGGTCGGCCTTGATTACGATTTCAATTTTAATTTTAGGAATAAAATCTACTGCATATTCGGCTCCGCGGTAGATTTCTTTATGACCTTTCTGGCGCCCGTATCCTTTGACCTCGGACACGGTCATTCCCTGGACGCCAATTTTGTTTAAGGCTTCTTTGACGTCATCAAGCTTGAAGGGCTTGATGATCGCCTCGATTTTTTTCATGCTAAAACCTCCTTTTTGCGTTTAAATGTTTTTATTTGGTGAAACGATCCAGTTATGATGCGGGAAGCCTTTCCAATATGGCGGTTTTTATGCTTGCCACCTGATCCGGCAAATCCACTTTTTGTCCGTTGACATCCCTCACATAAAAAACATCGACGACCTGATCCGCTTTGGTTGCGATTTTAGCAACCCAGATGTTCAGATCGCTGCGAAAAAGCGCATCGGTAATACTGAAGAGCAAACCGGTAAAATCATAGGTGAACACTTCGATGATGGTAAAAAAACTGGAACTGGTATTATCCACCGTGACCTGATGGGGTTTTTTGTCAAGCCCGGCTTTACCCCTGCGGTAAATGCGCACCTTTTTTTTAAGGGCTGCGGTCAGGTCCAGTTCGTCGGACAATGCGGCCCCAAGGTTCCGGGCGGTCCGGTTCCATTTTTCGTCTTCCAGTATCGGATCCGGTGGGGGCTTGACCTTGAAAATATCCAGAGCAATATTATTGCGCCAGGTAAACACCTGAACGTCCAGAATATCGATGTTGTTTAACGTAAACACACCGGCAATTTTTGAAATCAGACCGGGACGATCCTGGGCACAGATGGTCACAGAGCGGGTATTGGCATCGGCTGCGTGCTCGATTTGCCATATAAAATCGGAATTTCCCGAAGATAGATCATTGTAAAGCTTGATATGTTTTTTAATTTCATGGGTCGGCATATATAAAAGATATCGCGGCGACATCACACCCAGCAGGGCTTCGATTTTCTTTTTTGCCCTGGGGTTGCGGGCCGAACGGATGGTCTCCTTTTTCTTCTGCTCCGCAACTTCAACGGCCCGGGCGGTGGCCAGTTCCCCTTTTTCCAGTACATTTAAGGTCTTGAGGAAAAAATCTCTCAAAAGCGTTGCCGTCCAGTCGTTCCAGGCCATCGGTCCCGTTGCGATCGAATCGGCGACGGTCAGCAAATAAAGCATTTTTAGGCGTTCGATCTCCTTTATTCTGCGGGCACAGGAAATGGCTGTTTCTTCGTCGTGGATATCCCTTCGGGTGGCGGTTTTAATCAACAAAAGATGTTCCTGAACCAGAAAACTGACCGTTTCGATATCTGCGGGTTTCAACCCCTTTTGAATAAGGATGTTTTTAACGATCTCAGCGCCTTTTGTTGAATGATCTTCTTCAGATTCGCCCTTGCCGATATCGTGCAATAAAGCCGCCCAGAGCAAAAGCTTCTTTCTTTTCAGATTTCGGTAAATCTTTTCGCATAACGGCTCCAGGCTGCTGTCTTTGGCAGTGCCGAACTTTTTGACGGTTTGCACGGTGCGCAGTAGATGTTTATCTACCGGATAAAGGTGATATTCATCATATTGGATGCGGTTGCGGACGCCGCGGAATTCAGGGATAAATTTTTCCAGAAAACCCGTATTTAACATTTCATTGAGAACATTAAATTTCGGAACCGGGGCGACTAAAATCCGTTCGAATGATTTAACGACAGCCTCGGAAGTTCGATACGTTTTACTTACAAGATGGGAAAATTCTTTTACCAGTCTTTTGGCTTCTGCGCTCAGGGGAATTTTTAGTCGCGCACTTTCCTCAAATATCTTCATTAAAAGTTCCGGTTCTTTTATAATGGCCTCCGGCCCGCTGAAATTAAGCATTCCCCATTTGATCACTTCCAGGCCGTCAACGGCACTCTTTTTCTGTGATTTTCTTTTGCGTTTTCTTTTTTTCTCGTAGCCCAGCTCATGCAGAAACACCAGGTGCTGCTGCTTTAGCGCCTCCATTCGTCCGTGTAGCTCTCCCATAAATCTTTCGACCGGTTCCTGTCCGTTATTTTTCTTGTAATTCAGTGACCGGGCCAGTTTAACCTGGTTCTCAAAGTGCAGCTGATCACATTTGCGACCGCAGATGTGATGGATCCGGTTGCGCACCTTCCAGATAAAAGCGATGGATCGGATTAAGGTCTGGAACTCTTCATGGGAAAGCAATCCCAGATATTCAAGATCTCTGGATTGTTTTGCATTAAACGCGATGCGCGCAATCCACAGCATGGTGTGATAATCTCTCAAACCGCCCTGGCCTTCTTTAAGATTGGGCTCAAGTAAATAGGTCGAATCTCCGAAATGGGCGTGTCGCAATTCATTATTTTCAACCAGCCAGTTGATAATATTTGGGGATTTTTTAACAATGATTTTTTCCCGCAATTCATCCAGAAGATTAGCGTAAATCAGAGACCACCCGCAGACAAATCTGGCATCCAGCATCGGGGTCAGCACTTCAAAATCTTTACTTGCGAGCGCCAGACACTCCTTCAGCGATCGGGTGGCATAGCCGACATCCAAACCAATGTCCCACAGCGGATATATGATTTCCTGGATCAAGTTTTCAGCTTTTTTCGGAACCTTCTTTTTAAACAGAAACAACAGGTCGACATCGGAATGAACACACTGTTCCTCTCTGCCATAGCCGCCCAAGGCAACAATGGCATACGGATTTTTACTGATATCCATACGGGGACCCACTATGCTGGTTTCAAATGCCTGACGAAAATAATCGTCCAAAAGCCGGGCATGCTGCTTTAAAAAGTCGGGTTCCTTTCCTTTTAAAAGGCGCGCAATTAACCCTTCGGTTTTTTGCTGCAGCTCTTTGGCTGTTTGTTGGTGGAC
>CBDUUO010000024.1:0-15667 GCA_965370395.1 uncultured bacterium | reverse complement strand
AAATCAGATCGATCCATTGGGATTTGGATTATTACTGTTATCGCAGTTGTGTTTGGTTTGCTTACCATCAAGTCCGGTGGATCGGTTTTATATGTTGACGGCGCATTTCGGGAAGAAGCCGGTAACTATGTACCATTTGTGGTTTGGTTTAATTTTTTGGCAGGATTTGCTTATCTTATAGCGGGAGGTGGCTTATGGATGCAAAAACACTGGGCTGTGTGGATATCCATCTTCATTGTTGTCGCAACCCTTGTTGTTTTTGCGACATTGGGAATACACATACTTAGGGGGGGGGATGTATGAAGTCCGTACAATCGCCGCTATGAGTTTGCGAACTGTCGTTTGGGCATTAATTGCGATGTTTGCTTATCGCAAAATTATTCGTCAGTGATTCGTGAAAAACATCATCATTATCTTGACAGTTGTGCTACAATGTGGCAATCAAATGAACGTGAACAGCTATAATTTGGATTCAGAAAAATATTCTGATTGCGATTGCTTCCAGAGCCGCTTGTCACTTTCTAAGACACCTCGCTTCTTGCTGATCTCATTCTAATACGGCTTCCGACTGGTTAAGGCTGATTTTTTTATGGAATCCTTAATTACTGTAAAAATGAAAAACAATTTACTACTTGATAACAGCTTCGCCAGTACTCTTGTGAACTCCCTTCCCTGCGGCTTAGTCGTGGTTGATCGAAAAGGCCGTGTCCGGGCGGTCAACAACATTTCTGAACGTGTGTTGATGGTTGACAAGCAGGCCGTTATCGGAAAAGGGACCGGGGATGTACTGGGTTGTCTTCACGTGTCTGATCATCCAAAGGGATGCGGCTTTGCGGAATGTTGCAATTACTGTGAGGTTCAAAAGCTAACATTTAAGGCACTTGATACAAACCAGAATCAAAAGGCCAGCGCCCATTTTCAATTAATAATCGACGGCCAGGTAAGAGATCTAACATTATTTCTCAGTGCGTTTCCTTTTACTTTCGATGATGAGCCCTTCAGCATTCTAATGATCGAAAACCTCAGCACGATCAGTGCATTTTCTCCTAAGGAATCCAGGGAGGGATTCTGGGGGCTTGTTGGCAGCAGTAGTAATATGCAGGAGCTTTTTGATACAATCAGACAAGTCGCCCGAACAGATGCGGCTGTCCTAATACAAGGCGAGACCGGCACCGGCAAGGAACTGGCGGCTTTGGCCGTCCACAAAGAGAGCAAACGAGCACATAAGCACTTTGTGCCCGTCAATTGCGGTGCCTTGCCTGAAGGCCTGCTCGAAACGGAGCTATTTGGTCATGTCAAGGGCGCTTTCACGGGCGCGCACCGTGACCGGAAAGGACGATTTGAGCTGGCCGATGGCGGGACTATTTTTCTCGATGAAGTCGGCGAGTTAAGCCCGGCCACACAGGTAAAACTTTTACGGGTGCTTCAGGATGGATCCTTCGAGCCGGTTGGAAGCGAACGCACGGTGCGGGTGAACACGCGTGTCATTAGCGCTACCAATAAAAAGTTAGAAGAAGAGATGTTGGCCGGCCGGTTTCGAAATGATTTATATTACAGGCTTTGTGTGATGCCGATTATCATTCATCCTCTCCGGGATCGCCGAGAGGATATTCCTATTCTGGTCAAGCATTTTATTGCCCAATTCTCTGAAGAATCCTGGGGAAAGAAGATCGTCTTTTCCGATACGGCGCTTTCTATATTGATGTCTCATACATGGCCGGGAAATGTGCGAGAACTGATCAATACCATTCAGTTCGCTTTAGCAAAATGCCAAGGGCACAGAATTGGGCCCGAACACCTTCCTGCGATCCTTCTCCCTTATATGGCCAATCACAGTATAAAACGGCATCGCCAGTCAAAACTAAAAACCTCTGACGTCGTTAAGGCTCTGGCAAAAACTAACGGTAATAAGTTTCATGCCGCTGAGACCCTGGGTGTCTCCCGATCGACATTATATCGATTTTTTGCAAAGCAAGGTATCGACTCTACCGGTTCCTGACCCATCCCATCCAAGTCACCGACATATTTTCAAGCAAAACCTCTTTATCGGTTATTCAATCCTGTATTTATACGGTGAGTGCTGCCATTGGTGTGCGCGCTGGATGTCCCACCGACTGTGTCTCGTTGTCCCATTTAATTCAATTTTCTTAATAGGAATTGATGGCTTTGAAAATCCAGGTCTTTAAAAAAATGACTGTATTTTCAATATATTAATTAATAAATGAAATGTGCTGTCAAGTTCCGGCACATATATTGCTCTCTGCTATGCCAAACAAGCAGAACCGCTTGCAACTGGCAACTTTTTAAGGAGGCTAAAATGACTGGAATAACTGCAATAACGGGAATGGTCGCTTTTTTGGCTATGTTAGGTTGGATAATATTACGTTTGATGAGGTCGTAAGCACCGGCTCTATCCTGGTCTGATGATTACTCCTGATTGTTGGAATCATTCAGTTGACTCTCCTCGAGCACCTTGGTTTGCCTCTTTGCGGTCCCCGCTGGGGTTTTTTCTGAATGACTGGTGACAAATTACCTTCCGGTAATTTATCGGACTTACGAAAACCGAATACGGAAAACATATCGGCCATGCTTATACAATTGCTAATTTTTAAGGATTTGTAAAAAGGATAGGCACTATTTAAACATATAGGAGTAGGGACGGGGTTGTTTTTGTGCGTTTCTAGTTTTCGATCAGTTTCAACTTCAAATCAATCGCAATCTTCTCTCCGCGAGTCACTGCGCGGCTGACAGCCGAATTGCTAATTTCCAGCCTTCCAGCCACATCTGATCCGTGCATTTTCAATTCTTTCACTGCCCAGTAGCACAGTAAACTTCTGGCCTTCACCCGCCGGGATTGTTTAGCCGAACTTAATACCTGCACGGGTTTCAGATGAAATAGATCGGCAACTCGATCAACGACCATGTCAAAATCATATCCCTGCGTTTGAAGGTGATAGCGCCGCTGCAAACGCTCATTTTGCTCTTCCAATACCGAGCTGACAAAATTACTGTCACCTAAAATACGCTCATCTCCTTTAACATGTATTTTAAGCTTGCGAAAAGCTGCCAGAGCCCGCCAACCACCTGCACTGCGGATCAAACCACCTCCGGTTAAATCCGGCCGTTTTCCCGTGGCAACCCCTTTCTCGACAAATTCATGGTAATGCTTTCGCGCTGAAGATATTCGTTTGCCGAATAATTTCAGGACATCCTCGGTATCTTGCCAATCATTTGCTCTTTTGCCCATCAAAATGCAGTGACCGCAGTACTCATATCTATTCAGTTGTCTGATCGAACCGACCAAATTGGCACGTAATGGATTAAGGTGGATATAGCGGACAAGCTCAAGAAAATAGCGATCTTGCTGACATAAAATGGATTTATAGCGGTTTTGAAACAGGTGACCGACCCGATCGTGACGGCGGTTAAAGGTCACGGCATAACCGGTGAGCAGCTTTCGCATAACCGTTGCGATGGGAATATTACCGGTTTTCAATAACAGGTGAAAGTGGTTGGGAATCAGTGCCCAGGCATAACATGGCGTTTGAGTTTCCGATATCACGCGGCCGAGACGCTGTACAAAATGATCCCGATCTGAATCATCAAGGAAGATTTTGCGGCGTTCAATACCACGGCAAATGATGTGATGAAGGGCCCCGGGAGCATCGATGCGCGCTTTTCTTGGCATATCAATGTGTTTATCATATATCAGGTAATATGCAACGCAAAATAACAACACCGTCCCCTTTACTCATAGACCTACGGTGAACCATCGATGAAAGAAACATCTTGAAATCCATTTTTATGAGCATTATGTTTTTTTGGAAGCTTACGGTTTTTCATCTTGTTCGGCGTGATAAAACTACCTTATTTTTAAAACCTATAAATAATCTAAAGAAGATAATAACTATGATAAAAATAGCCAAACAAACAGGGTTAGCTCCTGAAAAAGTTATAGATCGGGCATCGAAGTTTTTCGGTAAAGGCGGTGAGGGATTAGAAGAAAAAAAACGGAATCCATGCTGTATATCATTTGAAGGTGGGGGAGGCTATGTGTCCATCTCCATTTATGATGAAGAAAAACACAGGATGGTAGATGTTGAGACCAGGGAATTTGAGTATCAGGCTAAACAGTTTCTGGGAACACTTTGATCTTTCAGGGTGCTGATACCTCCAATAAATCACTGCGAAAAACCGACCCTTTTGACTTATGATCTCCGTTTCATATCCCAAACACTGATTATAAATTCTCGGCAGCACGTTTGACCTCGACGTAATAAGCCGCAGCCAATGCCGCGGTACAGCCGTCTGCAGCCGAGAGCACAATTTGCCGTCCGTATTTCTCCCTTAGATCTCCGATCGCGAACAGGCCGGGAAGATTGGTTTCACACTTCTCATCGGTGCACACATACCCGTCGGAATTAACTTTGGTGCCCGCGGGAACCAGTTGATTGTTCGGATCGAAACCAATACCGATAAAGATCCCGTCAGTGGCCAGTTCCCGGGTTTCTTCCGTCTGGGTGTTCTGCAAATCAACGGCGCTGACCTGTCCCAAGTGCGACTTGATGGCGGTAACGATGGTGTCCCAAAGGATTTCAATTTTGTTGTCGGCCCTCAGGCGTTGCTGCAGAATCATGCTGGCCCGCAAGGCATCCCGGCGATGAACCAGATATACTTTTTGGGCTAGTTTTGAAAGATACAGGGCTTCCTCTAGCGCTGTATCACCACCGCCAACGACTACGACGGTTTTATTTCTAAAAAAGAAACCATCACAAACCGCGCAATAGGAGACGCCTTTGCTATAGAATTCATCCTCGCCCGGGATATTCAGCTTGCGGGACAGCCCACCGCAGGCCAGGATGACGGCATGGGATTTCAGCCGTTCGTCGCCATTGAGCTGCAAGGTGTGCCAATCAAGACCCGGTTCCAGAACTGTGGCTTCCCGGGAAAGGATTTCCAGGTTGTAAGATTTCGCATGGTCAAGAAATTTTTCGGACAGATCATAACCATTTATGTTTTTGAAGCCGGGGTAATTTTCAACTTCATCGGTCAGCGTTATCTGGCCTCCTGGAGATGCTTTTTCAATCAGAACCGTTCGCATCGAGGCTCTTAACGCATAAATGGCGGCTGACAGGCCGGCAGGACCGCCACCGATAATGATGACATCATAATATTCACGATTTGCCATTTCTGCCTCCTTTGTTTGATATGCAAAAAATGTCTGCCCAGCGGGTGATCACCTAAAAATGTTTATATTTCATTATCGCCTAAAAACAACTAATTTTTTTGAGAGGTTGACCTTATATCCAATTTTGGTGTAATTTAGAATGCTTTGGCGAATTTCAGAAATATCGGCTTTTACTGATTTCCCCCAGAGAGTCCATTTATCAATAATAACCGCAGAAGGTGCGGCATGGATAAGTTTCTCAAAAAATTGCCCGCTCTGGTCGATGAGGTAAAATCCCTCAAGGAGATCATTATTACCAACATCGTATTGATCGGTCAGACAGCTGCGCCGACATTTAGAGAAAAAAAGCGCAGCAAGCTGTTCATGGAACGACTGGCCGAATTCCAGGTCGACGAAGTCACCACCGATGGGTATCGGAACCCGATGGGTATCCTCCGGGGTACCGACCCCAGCAGGCCGCCCATTTTTGTCCATGCCCATCTGGATACATTTTATGAAAAAAAACAGCCGATAAATTATACCATCAAAGAAAATACCATCACCGGTCCCGGAATTCTGGACAATTCTCTCGGCGTGGGCGTAATCACGTCCCTGCCGGAAATTTTTAAAAAATTGGATCTCCAATTTGAATCGGACATCGTACTGGCCGGCACCATTCAATCCATCGGCAAGGGAAATCTGAGGGGCGTCCGGCACCTTTTAAAAACCTGGCCCACCCCCATAAGAGGCGGTATTTGTATCGAAGGCGTGGAACTCGGCCGGCTGAATTATTTCTCAGACGGCATGATCCGGGGTGAAATTCAGTGCAACATTTCCGGCGACAGGGGCAGCTTGCATGAATACACGCCAAATGCGATCATCGTCCTGAATGAAGTGATTAACGAGATAATGAATCTTAAGACTTCCCAGAGGCCCCGCTCCCGAATTGTTATTGGAAAAATCAGAGGGGGCGCCAATCACGGCAAAATTGCCAACGAGGCCACGCTGGGATTTGAAATACGAAGTGATTCATATAAAATGGTCAAAAAAAATTATGGGGATATCAGCGACATCGTCGAGGGAATCAGCCATGAAAATGAAGTTGATTTGAACCTGAAAACAATCAGTAATTTGAGAGCTTCCCGTTTGAAATATAACCACCCATTGGTGAAAAATGCGGCTGCGGTCCTGGAAACTCTGGGAATCAAACCCTTCAGCAAATCGACTGAGTCGGCTCTGTCAATTTTCCTTTCCCAAAAGATACCGGCGGTTACCCTGGGCATTACCCATGGAAAAAATGTTTATAAAGAACAGGCCACCATGGAAATTGAACCCATGTATAAGGGAATTGCACAGGTCATCGGTGTTTTAAAGGCGATCGACAGCGGGGCGTGTGATGAGCAATAACTGGCTTGAAAAAAACACATTTCACTATTCAGATTTTAAAGATCTTAACCGGCTCGTTGAAGAGAAGGTAAAAAAGAATCTTAAAATCTCTTTGTGTCTGCCGACGCTGAATGAAGAAAAAACCATTGCCAAGGAGATTATCATCCTGAAATCAGAACTGATGACCCGCTATCCGCTGCTGGATGAGATCGTGGTGGTGGATTCAGGTTCAACAGATAAAACCCGGGAAATTGCACGGGTCTACGGTGCTGATGTCTATAAAGCCACAGAAATTCTCCCCCATTTGGAACAATATAAAGGCAAAGGCGAAAATCTGTGGAAGGCGCTCTATATCACGAAAGGGGATATCATCATTTATCTGGATGCGGATATTAAAAATATCCATCACCGTTTCGCCTATGGTTTGCTCGGCCCGCTGTTACTGTACGACCACATTAAATTCGTAAAAGCATTTTACGACCGCCCGATTTCGATCGGCAAAAACAAGATTCGTCCGACCGGCGGCGGCCGGGTCACCGAACTGGTCATCCGGCCTCTGTTTTCTCTGTTTTTCCCGGATCTGACCCAGTTAATTCAGCCCCTTTCCGGAGAATACGCCGGCTTCAGAGAAATATATGAGCGCATACCGTTTCCCATCGGCTACGGTGTTGAAACCAGTATGAATATGGATATTTATGAAAAATGGGGCCTGGATGTCATGGCCCAGGTCGATCTCGACCGGCGCATACATCGCAATCAGGACACAAAAGCACTGGGCCGGATGGCTTTTGTCATTTTAAAGACATTTATCAATCGTAAAATTCGGCTGGGATTAATCGATTTAAAAGAAGAGCTTTTCGACGAAATGATTCAGTACAATCTCGTAAATAACGAATATCAAGCGGACATATCAAAAATTGAAGGCCATGAAAGGCCTCCGATAATCGAGATCCCTGAATATCGTGAAAAGTTTAAGATTGACCAGACGCAGATCCAAAAACGTCAAGGGGCATAAAAACAACCCTTGCCTGAATTCGGCTGGAAATGGAAATTCAAACCTTGAACGTTTCAAAGCTTGTCGATAATTGCAACCGCCAGCTGAACTATTTGCGCCTATCCATTACCGACCGCTGCAACCTGCAATGCCGCTACTGTGTGCCTCATAATTTAATTCCAAAGCTTTCTAAAGATGAAATATTAACCTACGAAGAAATTTTACGGGTTGTGCGGATTGCGACCCGCCTCGGCATATCAAAGGTTCGTGTTACCGGTGGCGAACCGCTCGTCCGCAAAGGCGTTTATGAATTTTTACACGAACTGACCGCCACTGAGGGCCTTAAAGACGTGTCTTTGACGACGAACGGGGTCATGTTGAAAGACAACCTCGAAAAAATTCAGGCTGCCGGCATATCCAGAATCAATATCAGTCTGGACACTTTGAACCCGGCAAAATACCGTGAAATAACCGGTTACGATGAATTTGATAGCGTCTGGCAGGGAATTGAACAAGCTCACCAGATGGGATTTTATCCGATTAAACTAAATATTGTGGCCCTGAAAGGCATCAATGACGAAGAGCTTGTCGAAATGGCGCGGCTATCATTTCGATATCCGTTTCACGTCCGCTTTATCGAGTACATGCCCATCGGCCAGTCCGATTTCAATCCGGATTCCCTTTTGCTGGCCCCGGAAATAAAAAACCGTATCAGCGCCATGGGAAATCTGGTGACCATTCAGGAAGCCGAACACGACGGGCCCGCCCAGCGCTATAAATACGAAGATGCCATCGGAGAAATCGGGTTTATCCCGGCACTCAGCCAGCATTTCTGCAATAAATGCAACCGGCTCAGGCTGACCGCAAGCGGCCAGCTAAGGCCCTGCCTGTTGTCCGATCATCAGGAAGATTTAAAAGAAGCCGTCAGACAGGACTGTTCTGACCGGCAACTCGCGGAAATCTTTATCAAGGCCGTAAGGCATAAGCCTTCAGATCACAACCTGGTTGCCAAAAATCCAGCCCGTGTCTACGGACAGATGCGGGCCATCGGCGGTTAATGAAGCTCCCCGCAGTCCGCCTGGCGGACAGAGTATTGGGGCAAAGGCGAAAGAAAGCCCGGACCGCAAGAGTGGGAGGCTACATTTACTCGCACACGTTAATCGGATGCAATCCGGGCTTAAATAAGTAAAGCCTGGAAAAGTTTGCGGCTTGATGGAATGATGCCACAGCGTATCACAGGCTTATAGCAAAAGAAATTATCAAACTCACCCAAACTAGTCAAGGTTTTTTTAACCTTTGAAGATTTTTTTTCATCAGGCGCATCGCCGGCAAATTTATCGTTTTGGAGGGTCTTATGGAAATCACAACAATTAAAATCGAAAACCCGGAGGGACTCAACTTTATCTTAGGCCAGTCCCACTTCATCAAAACCGTTGAAGATATTTACGAGATTATGGTGACAACGGTCCCCATGGCAAAATTCGCACTGGCCTTCTGTGAAGCCTCAGATCAATGCCTGATCCGGCATGCCGGTACGGATGATGAGCTTCTGGAACTGGCGAAAAAAAACGCCCTCAGCCTTTCTGCCGGCCACAGTTTTATTATGTTTATGAAAGATTTATTTCCCATCAATGTCTTAAACGCCATTAAAGCTGTGCCTGAAGTCTGTCGCATCTTTTGCGCCACGGCGAATCCGGTGGAAGTGATTGTGGCCGAAACCGAGCTGGGGCGGGGAATCCTGGGTGTTATTGACGGATTTAAATCTAAAGGCATCGAAAATGAAGCGGATATCAACGTCCGCAAAGAATTTCTGAGAAAAATCGGCTACAAACAATAGAATAATACAAAATGATCCCTTTAAAAAATTTGAAACGCTCAATTTAGGAAAAAATAATTTTACAAGAGCCGCTCTAATTTTTTCTTTGACATCGGGGCGATAGTGGTCTATCTATCCGGCTGTAATCTTCGGTGCAGACCGACACTATTCTCCTCATGCGACAGCAGTTTTTTCAAAGAGTCCGTTCACAAGTGCAAGGGGGTAGTTATGGCCGATTCTGAGCAACGCGACGCAATGCGCCTGAAACATAAGGCCAGCATTCTGCTCGAAAATTTTCCTGCCGGAGCTCACTACGAGGCGAAGATGTACAATTACAGTCGCGGCGGCATGTATTTTGAATCCGATTATGCGCCGCTGCCCGGGACTGAAATTTACATCGGAATAGAAAAATCCCCTTATGATTCCAGCCCGGACATGTATCGCGCTCAGGTTAGATGGCGGCGGGAATTGCCCACGCAAGATTCCAAATATACATTTGGCGTCGGCGTCAAATACCATTATCCCATTGAGCTTTAGCAGCAAAAACGCTTAAACAACCTATCCAGCCACCCAAAATCATTTCGGATCCAAGTCCCCTGCCTGTCTTTTATAGTGGTTGCCAAAAAAACGTTCCGGTATTCAAACGTTTTTTTTCTTCAACCGTACAACCGTGCAAGCGTTTACACCGCAATTCCGCAATTCGGAACATTATTATGAAAAGCGGTATAAAATCCAGATTTATAAATCCCAAGATCCAAGCACCAAATTGCAAATAAATCTCAAATCTCAATTTTCAATGACCAAAACATTGGAATTTTGAATTTGGGTCATTGGGATTTGGGTTTTTTTTATAAATTGGTGTTCGAAGCATTGGATGAATTAAAGAATGGTACCTCGCATGACGGTCACAGCCTGCCCGCCAAGGTAGACACGATCATCGCCGACCTGCACCTTTACCACGCCCCCTCTGGCAGATGCCTGATACCCGGTTAGCTCTTTTTTGCCGAGTTTTTTT
The DNA here is from genome assembly GCA_965370395.1 of uncultured bacterium. Taxonomy (GTDB): domain Bacteria; phylum Desulfobacterota; class Desulfobacteria; order Desulfobacterales; family JAHEIW01; genus JAHEIW01. The sequence goes on along the minus strand of CBDUUO010000024.1, from coordinate 5,289 downwards.
GCCCAATATGGCCCCAAACAGCAGTGCGCCGATCCGGTAACCGGATCCTCATTAATGCCGGCTGCCGGTGCAAAGAAACGAGAAATAAAATCATACTTGCTTGAATCCGCGCGGCTGGTGATAATAAAACCTCGTCCGGAAAGGGAGCTTAGCAATGTAAAATCCGGGGCAATTTTACGAACGGTTTCTGCTGACTCAAATTCCAGGAGGAAATCAAATCGATTCTTGCCCACGTATTGCGCTACAATCCCAAAGGCCTTAAACAGATCTTCAGGAATATCGGTCTGCGTTTCAGGTTCCGCAGGAAAGTCAAGTTCGATCCACGAATCTTTGCGTACCGCGCTCAGAAGACCGCTTTTGGTATAAAAGCGCGCTTGCCTGTCAGACGCCAAAAACCCCTGTTCCCACAAAATATGCGCACTGGCCAGGGTGGCGTAACCGCATAATTCCACTTCAAAAGCAGGCGTAAACCATCTTAGATTGTAACCGTCTTCTTGTTGAACCAAAAATGCGGTTTCCGAAAGATTCATTTCATTGGCCAGATGCTGCATCCATTTTTCATCGGCAGCCTCCGGCAGTAGGCAAACCGCTGCCGGATTGCCGGCAAACGGTTTAGCAGTAAACGCATCAACCTGAAATATCTCCTGTGCCATCAATCCTCCTATTTTGCATAAAAATTAATGAGAAATTAAAAATATAATGGCAGCAAATTGAGCAAACTTGCATCAAAATACAAATTACCGATCAAGTATAAAGGATGAGAATCATCTTATCTCATTAATTTTTACCCTGCGGGCGAGCCTGAGGCTTCCATCTGCTGTGTTATTAAGGGCGAGGCATAGTTCACTATAGCCTCGCCCTTAAGTGCCTTGCATATGAAAGCCTCCGACTCGTGCAAAATTCGGGTAATAATTGCCAGCGATTCTCACAAAAAGACCCCGTGCCCCATGCCTAATTCATGTTCAGGAACGTAGTGTTGCGGTCAGCCTTAAGGGGTTTCTTAGAAGCTCCAGCGCTGATACGATATGGGTACAAACAATATCGGCAGCGAAAAGGGTATCCACTGCTGCGCCCTCTTCCAATATCACGGCAATACCTAACGCCGCTTCTTTTAACATGAGCTGATCATTGCGCCCGTTGCCCACACACACGGCATTTTCAGCACCCAGTCTCTTTACATATTCGAGTTTGCCGATATCCTGGGCATCCGGAGCAAGAATTGAAAGTTCGCACTCAATGCCTTCAAGACCGGACCGGGCCTTTCCAAACGTATCGGCTGTGAGGATATGAATTTGAAGCTTATCGGCCAGAGCGGTTAAATTTTCTTTTACGCCGGCAATCAGCTCGCCGTCGCAGGCAATGGTGCCGTTATAGTCTAGGACGATATGCTTAAGCCGTAATTTCCTATACCCGGGGATATTGATTTCGATCACTTTTCATTTCCTTTTTTTAAATTATTTGCTGGACACAACACTAATTTATTTCGAGCTTACATGGCGTTCAATAGCAGATGACATTCGATCGAGTGCTTCTTGAAGCAAAGGCCGCTGACAGCCGAAGTTGAGCCGCACAAACCCGGGGCCGTCAAATTCGATTCCATCCTGGACCCCCACCCCGGCGTCTTCAAAAAACCGCACGGAGTTCGGCAGATCAGCGGATCGCACGTCGATCCAGGCCAGATAGGTTGCTTCAAGCGGGGCCATTGAAAGCAGTGGCATATCGGCGATTGCACGCGCGACCGTGTCACGATTGCCGCGCAGGTATTCCAGTAATCCTGCATGCCAATCTGAACAGTCCCGATAGGCTGCTTCCGTCGCTGCATAGCCCAAAGCGTTTACCAGGGGCACAATTCCAGACATGGCCTGAATAAAGCGTCGGCGAAGTTTTCCATCAGATATAACGGCAAAGGCACACCCCAACCCCGGTAAATTAAAGGTTTTGCTGGGAGACATCAGGGTAATGGTTCGTTTGGCCACTTCAGGATCCAATAGTGCCGTTGGAAGGTGGGTTTTGTCTTCGTCCAGCAACAACCCGCAATGGATTTCATCTGAACAGATGATGATATCGTGCTTTTCGCAAATAACCGCCAGGGCAGTTAATTCATCACGGGTAAATACACGACCGACCGGATTATGGGGATTGCAGAGAAGAAACAGGCGTGTATCGGATGTAATCGCGTTTTCAAGACGATCGAAATCAAACTCCCACCGATTGTTTTTTTCCTGTAGGGGCACTTTGACCAAATTGCGCCGGGAGTTTTCGGGTGCGGTAAGAAACGGCGGATATACCGGCACCGCCGTCATCACCTCATCATTGTCGTTGCCAACTGCACGACAGGCCACATTGAGGCCGGTCACCAGACCGGGCAGCCACACCAGCCACTGCGGTTTAATCGCCCAGCCATAATCGGCGTTAAGCATCCTAACCACAACGGTGTTTAGACTTTCGGGGGCAATCGTATATCCAAAAACGCCGTGGGCGATACGCTGCCGGAGCGCGTCAATTACAGTCGGCGGTGAGCAAAAATCCATGTCCGCAACCCACAATGGAATAATATCCCGGCCTTTATACTTGTCCCACTTCATGCTGGCGGTATCCCGCCGTTCAACTGACATACTGAAGTCAAAGCAACTGTCATTTCTTAGCATCTGTTTTCCCATATTATTTGAATTCAAAGTGTTCGTCAAAAAGATGGGGATCATCGAAATGCGCCCGCCCCACAAATTTGATGGCATGGTGTCCACGCTGCCGCATGCTGCCCACCTGGGGGACACCCATGGGAATAAAAATGTCCGATTCAATCCGTTCGGTAAATTTTCCAATACCCCTTGCGGTGAACATGCTTTCGTGATGGGCGTCATTTTTTTGCAACATCTCGAGCCGGTGATACGGCACCAGGTGGTAAGGTATGAAATCCAAGGGCATTCTGCGGGCATCGATATTTGCAACCTGATGCCAGCCGGAAATGACTCTGATCGTTATTCGTTTTTGAGGAAAGTCATCCGGCAGCCAGGTGGGCACGAAGGCATCGATTGCCAGAGGGGATCGTCGGATTTGTTGAACCTTTTCTTTGCGGGGGACAAAAAAATGATAACAGCCGCAGTTGTTCATAATATCTACCATAAATGGCCTGCCGCTGTCGGCCAGACTCACTCGAACCGTTAGCCCATCGATGTGTCCGCGTTCGATCCGCGGCGAATTCGACCCGCCGCGTGCTGAATACCAGATGACATAGTTGATCTGCAAAACCGGCTCTTTTTCAAAATAGGCATGCGTAAAATAATAGTACGCCTGGGGATTGTCGGGGTCGATTTCAAGCTGTTTATCGCCCCATACCATCGCGCCGGGCTTATCATAGTCTGCAGCCAAATCCTGAATGATCACCGGTGCGAAAATCGCCGATAACGTTTTCTGGTCGACAACTGATGGCAGCGGTATTGCCAGCGGGTTTTGTCTGGATCGTTCCAATATTTCCTGAACCGTCTTGCCGGAGAATTCTAAAGTCTCGGCAGGGCCGAAGGCAGTTAATGTCCCCAGAGGCTGAAGCTCGTCGGGAGGTAATCGATGCCATCCAGCAATCTCGTCGTAGACCCTGTGAGTGACGATCGCAACCGGTATGGATGCGATCGGATATAATCCGAAAATCCGCATCAAGGTAGAATATTCATCTGAATCTTGCACCGTAACCAGCAAAACCTCATAAAAATCGGGCCGGAGCTGATCATGGGCCAACAATTTGTCCGAATAAAAAATCGCTTTTGCTTGAAGTATTCTGCGATCCGGCAAATGTCCGAAAACAGCCGCCAATTTTTCCACTTCAGTGGTGGGAAGCGTCTGAATCTCGGTTTTTCGAGCTTCAATATCCAGCTTCTGCATCAAACGCACCCACTGGTCTTTCTGGGCATCATTTTTTAGTCGATCTTTTAAAGAAACAAGGAAACGGTCGGTACGCAGATACGGAAACCCGGGTACCTCAAAATAAGCGCCATTGCGAGTGCCGGACCGGTAAACGGCGCTATCCAGTTCATCGAAAAAACGCATGTATTCCGATGGCCTCAACGCTTCGTTTACAAATTGATATGAAACCCGGCTGGCACAGCCCGAGGTGATAATAATCAGAATCAGAATGCTAAAAACGAAATATATTAGCTGCTCGGCAGGATCCGTCCCCCGATCAATCAAATCGCGACTCAAAAAATGATCACCATCCCGATAGGATTCCCGGATATAATAATGGGTCATACCGTTTATGTTGGTCTGGGCTAAATACACGTTTGTTGCTCCTGTTTTCACCTGCTTTTCAAGTTTCGGGTTTCAAGGTTCAAAGGTTCTTTTTTTGTCAGATCGGCTCAATCAGTTTTATTGGTTTAATTCGTTGAATTTGTTTAATTTGTTAATTAACTCAACCAATCTTGAACCAATCGAACCAATCAAACCAATGAAACCAATTGAACTAATGAAACCGGCCTTAAAGCTTTGAACGTTGAACCAGGTGACTAACACCCTCGCCGTTTAAACCGGCTTCTACTTTTTCTTGCCAATCTGCCAGGCCCGTCCAACAACCTCTCCCAGTCTCTGGTATTGCCCGGCAACGGTTGTGTATATCAATGGGTCAATCTTCGTTGGATCCGCTTTATCATCAGTCAAACAATTTTCATTAACATAGGTTTCAGTAATTTCACCGATGAATAGGATATGGCTGCCAAGATCGAGTGAATGGATAACATTGCACTCCAGATTTACCGGGCACTCTTGGATCAGTGGAGCTGTATTTAGCTTGCCGTAGATTACATTAAAAATTTGAGATTTGTCGATTTTATGACCGGAATAGATGCCGCAATAGTCAACCTTTTCAACCAAATCTGCAGAAGGTATATTTATGGAAAAGGTGCTGTTCGCTGAAATGCCTTCAAGCGTGAATCTGGCCGACCGTATCGCGACCGAAATCGCAGGCGGAGTTGCGGCAGCAATCCCGCACCAAGCAGCTGTCATAAAGTTAGGCTTTCCATTCACCAGCGCACCGACCAAAACCGCCGGCATGGGGTAAAGTAAAGTCTGCGCACCCAGTTTGACCTTTTTCATAGAATACCTCCTTTCTACAGATTTCAGGTGTCGGATTTCAGGCATCAGCTCATAGCAAGAAGCTGGGAGGCCCGAAAGCTATGAAGCTGGGAAATCCTGAAGCTTTTGATCCTCTATAATAATTGTAAAAAATATGTTCCGATTGACTTAGAGAATCTTTCAAAAGTCATTGCGAGCGAAGCGAAGCAATCTGATCCGCCATGGCGG